>PUNF01000004.1 GCA_003552525.1 Clostridia bacterium
CACTCCCTTTCGAGTGTCGCGTTTCGGTGCACAACGACTTGCAAGACTCGAGAATCGCCAGACAGTCTTGGGAGTGTACGATGGCAACTGATTGACGTATATATGCTGTCGAATAACAAGAAATAGACCCGCGTTTTGGTTGACAGTGACCCATTTCGCACCGTAAAATAGTTCAATCGTTATGAATAACGAGGCAAGCGATGGAAACGGATGGTTCGGGGCCCGAACAATTCGATAATCGTTCGATTACCTAACTATCCCCGCGCTTGTACGTCACCGGACTTGAAATCTCGATATTGGGGGGAATGCCGTTGTCTAGTAAATGGACCCGTTTGACAGTGTTATCCATCTTGCTCGTCCTACTGCTCGTGTTCAGTGCATGTGGTCAGTCCACCGCTCCTGCTGATGAGGACCCTGCTGAAGAGGAACCCGCCGAGGCAGCCGAACCGGATGACGAAGATGAAGATGACGAAGAACCGGTAGAAATAGATCACGATCCAATCGTCATCCTGCAGGGCGTCGACATGGACAACATGGATCCATACCAGGGACAAACACTCAGCAGTACGAATATCCACCTTCACGTCTTCGAGACACTGACCGATCGCGACGCGGACATGGAAACGCAGCCCATGCTCGCTACAGAGTGGTCCGTGATCAGTGATGATAACCGCACCTGGGAATTCAAGCTACGTGAAGACGTGGTGTTCCAAAACGGTGATCCAATGAATGCAGACGCCGTCGTATTCTCTTTCGAGCGCCTCGACGACATGATCGCTGCTGGTGTTGACGCAGACAATCACACGCACGCCATTCTCGATATGGAGTCCATTGAGGCAGTCGATGACTATACCGTGCACCTCACCACGAATGCTCCGAACCCGGTTGTTCCGCAAATCGTAAATTCCATGTGGATCCTTTCCCCCGGGGCATTGGCAGATGCGACGTACGAAGAAGCAACACGCTTGCCTCCTGTCGGCACCGGCCCTTATAAGCTGACGGAATGGGTGCCGGATGAGTTCGTGCGCATGGAAGCATGGGAAGACTATCGCGACGGGCCACCCGAGATTAAGGAAATCCTGTGGCGGCCCGTGCCAGAGACCGCAACCCGCATTGCCGAGTTGAAGGCCGGCGGTGCAGATCTCATCGTGAACGTGCCTCCCGATCTCGTGGATGATGTCGATAGTCACGGCGGAGTAGAAGTCCGAACCGTGGCAGGAGGCCGCCGCATCATCATCGGAATCGGGCATGGCCGCAACCCACGACACCCGGCCCTAGAGGATAAGCGCGTACGCCAAGCAATGAACTATGCATTCGACGCCGAGAGCATGTTCGCATCGTTGCTCGGTGGTCTCGGGGAGCGTGCAGGCACGATCGTGAACCCGCCCAACAGCAACCCCGACATCCAGCCCTATCCATTCGATCCGGATAAGGCCTCGCAGCTTCTAGACGAAGCCGGATGGGAACTGAATCCGGACACCGGCATTCGTGAAAAGGACGGTGAGCCGCTGTCTCTGGTTTTCCATACACCGGACGGCCGCTATATCCAGGATCGCAACATGGCGCAGGTTGTAAGTGCGGATCTTGAAGCCGTCGGCTTCGACATCGACTTACAGGTCGTCGAATGGTCTGTCTTCATCGGAATGGCTGCCAACCAAGGCGAAGGATTTGGAGATCTCCACCTTATCGGATCCGGGACATCCTTCACCTGGATGGATATCGCCTTCTTCGCAGCAGAGTCGGGTTCCAACCGCGTCGGATTTGAGAACGACGAGTTCGAAGCGCTGTATGCCGAGCTCTCTTCCGAATTCGATCCTGACCGGCAACGCGAGTTGCTCTGGGAGCTTGAAGACATCGTGCGTGAAGAGGCCCCGTGCATCTTCACATGGTTCCAGGTTGACATCTATGCGGCATCGGATCGGTTGGATTGGCAGCCCCGTGCGGATGAACGCATCCGGATGACGGAGGCCGGCCTCCGCTAGGATGCACCCCACGGTAATCTCCGGATACGTGAAGGAGGGGGCTTCCCCCCTCCTTCACCCCGTCCCCAGCCAAACTGGAGGGTTATTTGATGACCAACTACGTTCTTAGACGACTGCCGCAGCTGGTCTTGGTGCTGTTCGGCGTGACGGTCGTGTCTTTTGGGCTCATGTTTCTAAGTGGGGATCCGGCGGAACTATGGCTAGGCCCGGCTGCCGAAGTCATGACCGCAGAGCAAATTTCCGAATGGCGCGAGAACATGGGTTTTAATCGTCCATGGTACGTGCAGTACCTCGACTACGCGAGCAACGCAGTCCGTGGTGACTTCGGTACTTCATTCCGGCATGGCCGATCAGCGATGGCACTGATCGTGGAACGAATGCCCGCGACCGTTCAACTGGCGGCCCTGGCGCTCAGCTTATCCGTTGTATTGGGGATACCACTCGGTGTGCTCGCGGCCGTGAAACGCAATACCCCGATTGATGGCGTGGCGATGCTATTCGCTCTTCTGGGGCAATCGATGCCGTCTTTTTGGATTGGAATCATGCTGATGCTCTTCTTCGGCGTGCGACTTCGCCTGCTTCCCATTTCGGGTAGAGGAGGCTTTGAACACCTCATTCTGCCCGCCGCAACCCTAGCCTTCTTCTATCTTGCACAAAATGCCCGGGTTATGCGGTCGTCCATGCTCGAAGTGTTGGGCCTTGATTATATTCGCACAGCCCGCGCAAAGGGCTTAGCACACCGGGCCGTGGTGTACCGACACGCGCTAAAGAATGCGCTAATCCCGGTCATTACCCTTATCGGCTTGCAAGTTGGAGCGATGCTCGGGGGCACGGTAATCATCGAGACCGTTTTTGCGTGGCCTGGTGTCGGGCGACTCGTCGTCACGAGTATTGGTGCTAAGGATTTCCCGGTCGTGCAGGCTGGAGTAGTCGTACTTGCCAGCTCATTCGTTATTGCGAACACAATCGTGGACCTGACCTATGCCCTCATCGATCCGCGAATTCGGTACTCATAGGACGGTGGTTGCAATTCTCGAGAAGCTAGCGAAAATCCGTAGAAAACTGTCTTGGCAGGCTATTGTCGGAGTCATTGTACTCCTCGCATTCTTGTGCATCGCAATCTTGGCGCCACAACTGGCTTCGCACGATCCGTCCAAGATCGCGATCGCGAATCGAATGAAACCCCCTTCCTGGCATGATGCCGGGGTTACCACACACTTCCTGGGCACAGACGCCCTCGGCCGCGATATCGTTGCACGCCTCATTTTTGGTTCCCGCGTCTCAATCCTGGTGGCCGTCACCGCGACTCTCGTTGCGGGGAGTATTGGGGTTATCATTGGACTCATTTCTGGTTTCTACGGTGGTTACATCGACGACGTGTTAATGCGGATAGCCGATGTTCAGGCTGCCTTCCCGTTCATCCTCCTAGCGATTGCCGTATTGGCGGTTCTGGGTCCTGGCCTCGTAAACCTCATTCTCGTGCTGGGCATCGCGGGGTGGGTCCCCTATGGACGTATTGTGCGCGGCCAGGTGAAAAGTCTTCGAGAACGCGAGTTCATCGAAGCAGCCTCCGCAATCGGCGCAAACCATTTCCAGGTGCTGTTCCGGCATATTCTGCCAAACTGCTGGGGTCCCGTTATCGTCTTGGCGAGTTTTTCCGCCGCACGCACAATCATTGCCGAGGCTTCCCTGAGCTTCCTCGGCCTAGGTGTTCCACCGGCTATCCCCAGCTGGGGCGCCATGCTCGCCGACGGTCGAGAGTACTTGAGCCTCGCTCCCTGGCTCGCAACCTACCCGGGGCTCGCCATCATGCTAATGGTACTCAGCATCAACCTGCTAGGTGACTGGTTGCGGGATATCCTCGATCCCAGGCTTCGGAACTCTTAAGAGACCAGGGCTGGCCGGCTGTGGATGGTGACGCTTTTGGCCATCCCCAGCCGGCCGGGTTATCGGGTGTAAGAGGCAATCGAGATCCTGCGACTAGCTAAAACCGAGTCGCTCGACTGCACGATCGTAGAAATAATAGTCCTGCGGTTCTCGACTCTCCTTTATCCCCTCTCCATCAAGATAGGCGGTTTGCGTAACATCCGTCAGTATTTCCGGCACATGCATCGGATCTACGGGATCATCCGCGTGAGCGATATCGAGGAATATTTCTCGTATCTCCGCTTCTGATCCGCGAATACCGCGCGCGACCATCGTTTCTTCACCAGGTACTTTCTGATTGCAATCACCCGCTTTGGTACTTCGGTGCGCACGCATGATGTAGTGGCGATCGTAGCGTGGGCAATGGGCGAGCAAGTCATATCGGTAACAGCGGAGACCCTTTCCAGAGTGACACTCTCGAATCACGGTTTGTAAAAAACGATATCGCGGTTTTGCCGTCATCAAAGACACTCCTTCACCAAATTCTGATTTGGAAAATTCAAGGCTCCATCCGGATGAAGTGCCTGCTATAAACTGTACCAAATTTGCGATGCGGATTTTGTCGAATCGTGTCAAAAACCAACCGCAATTTTCGACAAAATCCGCGCTGCAGGGACTACCTACCTAAAACAAGAAGTCTAACGCGATAACAAATGGGAGGGTGCTTCCGATGACCCAAGAGAATGCGTTAACCCTGGAGCACGTGTTGAATATCCGACACATCATGAAGTGGGCATGGTCACCCAAAGGCGATGAAATAGCGGCACTATTGGACAACGGTGGCATGGGTGAACTATATGTTCACTCTCGCGACAGCAGTTCGAAGGAGCGAGTGGGTGAATCGATTGATATCCGGGACTTCGACTGGCGTCCGAATGCCCGCGCCATCGTCGTAGCGACTCGAGATGCGCTCTATGACCTGAAGCGTAGCGAGCAAGGTTGGAGCGCAGATCACCTGTTGATCTCAGAGGCTGATCCCCCGCAAGTGCCACGCTACTCTCCCGATGGAAATCTCCTGGCATTTATGGGAAAAGGCGGTGTTTGCATCCTCAATCCCACGAACGGAAAACAGGTAATTCCCCTGTTGCAGCGAGGGCAGGTGGCACCCGACCAGGACCTCCTGTGGTCACCGTGTGGGAACTATCTTGCATTCCACTTCCGTGATCCTCTCCAAAGCCAACAGGTTGGCGTCTGCACGCGTGAGGGTCGCACAATATGGCGTACGAATCGACGGTCAGCCATGGTCGGCGCCTTAGGCTGGACGGATGATGGGAACTTGCTTCACGTGTATTCATCCGCTCGCAACACGGTGGCTGAATATGCCACCGTGCACGTAAAGGAATCCATCGATCGCACCGCTGTGCGTGTGATTCACATCGATCGGGCTTTGGGAACACCAGGTGCACTTCGCGCAACGGGCGCGTGGCCCGAACCCGGGGGAAATCGCATACTATTCCGCCTTGAAAATGATGGTTGGGCGCATCTATACCTTCTCGATGACAATGAGCACCTTCGCCAGGTAACTTTCGGCGAGGGCGAGGACATGGGATTTGTGGACGACGCGCCCGCCTGGGCGCCCACTGGACGTTTTGCCAGCTATGCCACCAACATAGATGACCCGGGTGAACGACAACTATGGTTGCTCGACACCAAGACATCGTCTTCTTTCCCGTTGACGCAGATGCCTGGCACGAACGTCTCTCCGAAGTGGTGCCCCGATGGTTCACACACCATTGGATTCGTTCACTGTGATGCCCGCAGAAGCGCTGACGTTTGGGTCATCGATGCCTCGCAGTGCATGTCCAGCGATGCCCGTCCGATAAGAGAAGGCGCACAGACAACCCAGGTTACGCATACCCTTCCGGCGGACTGGACATTAGATATGTCGGTTGTCCCGGAAGAGATTCGTTATAAAGGTGCCAAAGGACTTGAGATCACCGGGTATCTGCTTAAGCCACCCATGATGACGAACGAGAGCAAGGATACTTATCCAGCGCTGGTCTGGGTGCACGGTGGCCCCGTGCGCCAGATGCGACCGGGATTCCATCCTAGCCGTTCTTATGCATTGTTCCATGCGTACTCCCAATACCTCGCATACCGAGGCTTCGTCACCCTCGCCATCAATTTTCGCGGCGGGATAGGCTACGGGAGGGAGTTCCGCAACGCCTTGTATCAGGCCATGGGCGTTGATGACGTGGGAGATGTCGTAGAGGCGGGGCGCTTTCTCAAGAGCCTACCGTTTGTTGATGCCAGTCGTGTGGCCGTTTGGGGACTGAGTTATGGTGGGTACATGACGCTCACCGCACTTACCAAGTACCCTGAAGAGTTCACCATGGGAATCAATGTGGCCGGGGTATACGATTTCGTGCAATGGACGCATTGGATTCATGAACTGAAAGGACCCTGGAGTGGAAACTTCAGCGTGTTCTTCGGTGGCGATCCTGACGACGCCCCGGAGCGATACTACCAGGGTTCACCGGCCAACTTCATCGCGTCTTTGCGACGGCCACTAGTTAACTTTCATGGAACTGCCGACAAAAACGTCGACTTTGCGCAAATGGATCGAATCGTCAAGGACTGTCTCCGGTTGGGCAAGGAGTACGAGGCCCATTACTATCCAGACGAGGTTCACACCTTCGCACGTAGGGATTCGTGGCGGGATGCTTTTGGCAGAATCGAAGCGGCTTTCGACCAATACCTAAGATAAAACCCAGGAGTTGAGTATTTCACTGGCTTCAAAGCCCGCCCGGTGCCACCGGGCGGGCGCTCCCTCAGCTTTCCCCCACACCCGAAGCACAATCTACCAGATAGGCCGCGGCATTGGGGAGTACATATACCGGACCCGAGCGATCGATATCCACGGGGCACAGCTTGGCCAGGTCACAGTGCAGATTCTCGTGCGGAGCCGGGTGTAGGAATGCGCGACGCACCCACTGATCCGGCATCTCGGAAACCAACCATGTCGGGTTGGTGTTGATCACTCGTGCAATCATCGCAGCCTTATGCCCGCCCAATTCAAACTGTTCTTCGAGGCGTTGCAGCACCTCTCGCGCCTCCGTTGCTTCAGAGAACCAGCGCTCCATTACCGGGTGTCCATAGCCCTCCCCACACGCCGCAACCAGGATTATCGGAGCACCTTTGCGCACATACCCCGCCGCGAACTCCAGCGACTTCTGTGCTTGGTAGAGATCGATGTCCTTTGGGTGGCCCCCGGCTGAGGCGATCACGGCCGCACCTTTCTCTCGGATCCCCCTCTTTTTGACCCGATCGACTTCCGCCACAGCGGCTCGATGCGCAGTGATGGGATGACCCGAGAACGCTGCGCGTATACCACCATCATCGTCCAACACCACGTTGACGATAAAATCTGCTTGCAGGAGATCTCCCATGGAATCGATATCGGCTCGAACCGGATTGTCCTCTAGAACGCCTGCACGCGCGCGTGGATCAGTCATGAGTCGATGGTTGTGGGTCACGGTTTCCTGATCACAAACCCCGGGCAGCAAAGCCTTGTAACCACCCGTGTATCCTGCGAAATAATGGTATTCAACATTCCCAAGGAGGATGATCCGGTCGGCCCCAGCGACGGTTCGCGAAATGTTTACGGGGGTCCCACCCGCAGTATGACCGATGTGGATCGTGTCGGATGGATCACTATCTACGAGGTGTACCGCCTCCGGGATGCCGGTGCCCGCCAATTGCCGGCGTTCTGCAGCTGTTTGCGCACGATGAATGCCCCTGGCGAATACAACGGTAATATCGTGGGGCTCAATACCACACCGGAGGAGGCGCTCGACGACTTCCGGCAGGATCAGGTGCGACGGCATAGGTCTCGTGATATCACTGGTCACGATCGCAACGCGCTCGTTGGTGTGGAAGGTATCTTCAAATGGGGGGCATCCCAGTGGAGCGTTGATGCTTTCTTGCACGATGGAAGAAGGGGCCCGGCGATTCCCGGCTGATTGGCCTGGGCAGGCTGTTTCGAGCTGGGTCGAGTCGAAGATCTGCACGCGCTTTTCCCAGGCGGTGGGAAGTGTCAATCGAAGACTCGTTTCCCCATACCGAAGTTTCACCCGATTCATTCCCTTCGATCACTACGCGATCGCCATGATCGCTCCAGCATATTGGTCCCCGGTTTCCGTGCACGCATCCGTGCGCCACCGTCACAAGCGATCAGCTCTCGACCCACCGTTCGAAGAAAAACCACGTCTATCGCCGATGGATAGAATGGCAAGGCGCGCGTTTCCCGCGCTTGGCCGGGGCCGGTATCATGATATGTTGGACCATGATTTGAAAACATCGACCCGTTACCAAAGCGGCGAACATAGCGCCGGCACCGCCACCATACATCAAGGCGATACGCAGGCCTCACCCTGTTGATAGACGCTATCATTCCATCGGGCTAGATGCGGAAATCAAGCGATCCACCAATCTTCTGGCGGGTATTGCGACATGCGGGACTGATTCCCTCGTCGCCGCGGTAGTAGTAGCCTGGATCTCGGCGGACTATTTTTCCACGTGGGCCTGCAATGAACGCACGCGGAGCCGGAGCTCTTCCAAATCCTTCGCCGTTAGGTTATCTCTCTCATCCGAATAGCGGGAGCTCACCCATTCAAATAGGTCCTTGATTTCCAGGAGTAGCGCTTCCTTCTTCATAGGAATTCCCTCCTTCCTTTTACCGGTATGCCAGCATTCGTTGGCGGGAGTAGGAGGGAATCGAACCCACCGCGGACGGGTCTCTCCCGCCCGCCAACGGATTTGAAGTCCGCGGGCGGCACCAGCCTTCCAACTACTCCCGATTTCTTCGCATAGGTTGTGACCGCTTGTCTAGTCATCCCTGCCGAGATAATCGATTCATAAGCCAATATGCCAAAAGGCCCAAGACGAACCCCACCCCTAAGTTCCAGTATATCCCGGCAATCGTGGTCACGACTACAACGGGTAAATCGGACTTGTCTACACCAAGGGTGAACCGACCAAGTTCCACACCCACCATGACCATCATCCCACCCACAAGTGCTTCCGGGAAAGCCGTGAATACGGTGACGAGGCTACTGCCCAAAATAAGCCCGGCACCGACCTCCAGAATACCCTCCATGATGTTCGCGCCCCCCGTACGCGCACCAAAGTAGTAGTGACTGGCCAGACCACCCGCACCATGGCAAACCGGGAATCCTCCCAAAAATGACGCACCGATATTCATCACGCCCATGTTCGCCATCAGTTGGCGCTCCGCGATCTTTCGATTCGGAAAGTACTCGGTCAGTAATGCGCAACAAGCGATCACAGCATTCGTGAACGTCAGCGGAATCTGGGCGACACCCCCGGAGTAGAGAGCTCTCCAGGCCAACGCGACATCCGGAATAGCCAAGTCGGGTCGGGATAATGAAATGATGGGATCGGGGATTGCACCTCGCGAGAGAGCAATGAGGATTCCGCCAACGAGAATGATTAGGGCCACTGGACTCCGTCGTCCAGCTCTACTGAGAAAGAGGATGAGGCCTATCGCGACTACGCCGAGTGCGGGCGAGTCAGACCTGATGGAGGATATACCAGACCACATCAGTGACAGCCCAAGTGCCAGTTGAACTCCCCTGACCACGCTGGGCGGGGTCTGCCGGATTAGTGGCTCAATCCCTTGAAACAAGCTCAGGATCAGCCAGAAAAGCCCCATAGAGAGTGCGGATGCCGTGATGAGATCTGGACTCCACCGGCTTGCAATAGCGATCGCAGCAATCGCTTTCATCGGCTGCAGAGGCATCGGTGCGCGGTATATGATCCCCGTGGCAATATTACAGAGCCCGAAGACAAACAGGAAACTCGCGGGGTTCATGCCGTTTATGACGACGAATCCGATGGCGAATGGGAGGAGTGTACCAAAGTCGCCCAGTGCCCCCGAGAGCTCTTTGATGCTGAACTCAAATTCGCTGAGACGCAAGCCCCGGTACTCCTCTCGGCGCGTATCGGGGCGGCGGGCATGGAAGCCCACCGCCCCGATACCATGGTTTGCAGGGAGGTGTGTGCCTTAAGCTTCCTCGACTTCCATCTTGGGCTCTTCTTCAGGCTCCTCCTCCACGCCCAGCGCCTCGTTGATGAGCTCCACCGCTGTTTCCAAATCTACGGATAGCGCAAGCGCAACTTCGCTACAGAGGATTTCCCTGGTTTCGTCCAGCATTTTCCGCTCCGACGTAGCCAGACCGCGCTCGTGATCCCGAACGGTGAGATTTCGAACGACCTCGGCAACCTCGAATATGTCACCGGTCTTCACTTTTTCCGTGTTGGCGCGGAATCTTCGATTCCAGTTTGTCGACATCTTCGTAGTATCTTCGGCCAGCAACGCCAAGCACTCATGAATGGCTTCGTCTTCGACAACACGCCGGAGACCGACAGATTCCGCCTCATCGACTGGAATGTACACCTTCATATCGCTCGCTTTTAGGCCTACCTCGAGGTAGTCACTTTCTTCCCCTAGCACCTCGCGTTTTTCGATACTTTCGATGGTGCCGGATCCGTGACTCGGATAGACGACTCTATCTCCTACCTTAAACTTCAAACCGGGCCCTCCATCCCTAGGTATAACAGATTTTTCGGGCGCATCCCGATCTTCAAACCACAAAAACCCGCGTATATTATACCACAGGACCCGATATAAGGCCATATTGGACTTTACGGACTGACCATAATGCTAACCCGGGTTACCGTTTTCGCATTCTACCCCGGGGGCGACAAACCACTTCCATGACTTCCGTATCAAAGAAATTCTTCGCGTGGGCGGGTCGAAGAATCATCGCAGTGTCGGCCCCTCCCCCACTGCCCCCGAGTACCATGACTTCCCGACCATACGGGATCATTCCCGCATCGAGGGCCATGGTTGCGATCTCGAGGCACACCTTCGTTCCCTGCCCGAACATCCTCAGCGTGGCGGATACGATCCCACCGGGGTAGAGACCACCAAACTCGGTAGTGATGGAGCGTTCCACGTTGGCAAACAAGTGAGTCGTGGTGAGCACCGAGATTCCCCGGTCCGCATATTCCTGCCGCTTTTCGTCGGGCATTTCATCTTCTCCCGGATCCCTGAAGCCAACGTGGTGCGTGACCGCCACCAGGTTGAGATCTACCCCAGGATACAGTTCGTCTTTGAGTCGCAATAGCACGTCCATGGTATAACCAGTATTGGTCGCCACGACAATATCCGCAATGCCAAGTGCATTCGCACGCTCGAGGGCAACGCTTGCCGTACCTTCAGTGTTGTGTTTGCCGCCGGATTCCCAGTGCTCCTTCGTCATACTTACCAGTCCTTCCAACACTCACTCGTACAACCCTCCACGCGGGTTAATAGCAGGTGCCCAAGCGATGAACGTGGGTGACTTCCAATGCGGAGAGGCGTGCCCAGTGCTAACCGCGCCATTGATTCTCTTATCCCTCGAATCGATATGCGAATATTGCTAGGTCGTCACCGTCCATCCAGTAGTCGGGAAGGATGCAGGCACAGCGGAACCCCAGGGATTCGTAGAATCTTCTCGGGCGTTCCGTGTACGAGAGTGGGCTGGTCCACGTGTACACAATCCGCGCATCCTGTTCCCGGAGATCGTGCTCAAGAGCTTCCCACAGGGCCCTCCCGATCCCCTTGCCCATCGCATCAGGATGAACGGCGACGTAACTTAGCTGATAAGCGTTCAGTGCGCCCTCTTCGGGAACATACCCCATGGTTCCAAGCACTACGCCATCTTCCACTC
>PUNF01000214.1 GCA_003552525.1 Clostridia bacterium
CCCTTCTTCGACAACAACAACGTCATCGCAGCCGTCAACGTCGTCTTACCATGGTCCACGTGACCAATCGTACCTACGTTTACATGAGGCTTACTGCGTTCAAACCTCGCCTTAGCCATCGGAGCCTCTAACCCCCCAACAGGTATTACGCATTGTCAACGCAAAAATCGTTTTTATTTTACATCCCACCCGTTTCGGCCGCAAGAAGATTCCTGTGGACGTGATCACTGGCAATGTCCCCGAAAGCCGCATCCACAGTAATAAAAGCGGAGGGAGGCACCAATGGCGCCTCCCTCCAGGAAAAGATGGTTGCGGGGGCTGGATTCGAACCAGCGACCTCCGGGTTATGAGCCCGACGAGCTTCCTGACTGCTCCACCCCGCGGCAATAATGGAGCTGACGACGGGGATTGAACCCGTGGCCTCGTCCTTACCAAGGACGCGCTCTACCACTGAGCTACGTCAGCAAAAAAAGAAGATGGTTGCGGGGGCTGGATTCGAACCAGCGACCTCCGGGTTATGAGCCCGACGAGCTTCCTGACTGCTCCACCCCGCGGTATTTGTGGAGAGGGCTGGATTCGAACCAGCGAAGGCTGAGCCAGCAGATTTACAGTCTGCCCCGTTTGGCCGCTTCGGTACCTCTCCTCTTATGAGCTGGCGGACGGACTTGAACCGACAGCCTGCTGATTACAAATCAGCTGCTCTACCGATTGAGCTACGCCAGCGTTCGGGAACACGTGTCCCACGCGACGCGCCATATAATATAGCACACCACTTCGGCGCTTGCAAGAGATCGACAGGCCACGTGCGACCCGCGCGTAAAGATATCACGAAGGCCACTTGGTTACAAGATCCATCACGCACGGCCTCGCCTTAACTCGCCTTTTCCGTCGCGCGTTCCACAACCTCCATGTCAACGATCTTTCGCGGATCAATCAAAAGAATTATCTTCCCCTCGAGACTAACCGCACCCTCGAGAAAGTGATCGTTCTTTTCTTCGGCGAAATGCTCGACCGGCCGTATTTGATCGTCGCGTAACACACGGATCGCATTTACCTCATCGGCGGTGAAGACCATGTCTCCATCGCTCGTGGTCAGGTTGATGAGATGTCGACGTGCATCGCGCCGCTCCGCATCGAGACGCTTATGTAGGGAAATGACCGGAAGCACCTCGCCCGCCACATCGAGGATCCCCGCTAGCCAAGCCGGTGCATCGGGTACTGCAGTCGGGTCACGATGCTCAAGGATTTCCCGGACATAATCGATTCGAATACCAAACTGGCGTTCTCCGACGTCGAACACGACGACCTTAATCTCTTCGCCGCCTTCCATTTTGTGTCCGTCCAAGACAATCTCCCCCTTCGGCACATTGGCCTTATACTCATACCTATCTATCGAGAAATCCCATTGAATCCGTTAGCCCAGCCGCCAATTGACTTCGGGGTACCCTCGACCTATTCTCAAGATAGTCGTGTCCTGTGAAGTCGCAATTATCGGTACCCGGACGGAGGCGCTCGCGGTGCAATATGCAGGGCAAGTGGGCCTCATCATCGTGACTGGCCTATTGGGCGGCAGGCTGTTTCGACGGATGAACCTCCCCGAAGTCACAGCTTACCTCGTTTTGGGGTTCATCCTCGGGCCCCACGTACTGGGACTTGTCGACGGTTCCGCGCTCGTAAAGATGCACTTCATCGAGGAAATGGCCCTGGCGTTCATTGCGCTCACGATCGGCCTAGAGCTAAACCTACACGGCCTGAGAAAACGCGGATCCGGTGTTGGCATGATCGCGCTTTACCAGTCGGTGGCAACCATCGCCCTGGTCACCGTCGTGGTCGCGGGGTTGTCGGGCTCGCTACCAATGGCACTACTGCTAGGCGCCATGGCGACGGCGACCTCGCCCGGGGAAGTCCTCCTGATCATTCGAGGAGCGGGGGCGGCCGGTCCCGTCACCCGCACCTGTCTCGGCGTGGTAGCGCTGGACGATGCCCTCGGCATCCTCTTCTTCTCATTACTCATCCCCTTCATCGTAATCGCCGCCGGGGGAAACATGGTGCCAACCAACGTACTGCTGATCCCTCTGCGAGAAATCGGGGGGCACTGGTGATCGGGGTCATTCTAGGGTTGTGCCTGGCCCGTGTCCTCCAAAGCGCCCCCAGTCATGGATTCGGACTCGCAGCGTCCCTCACGTTCGTCTTCTTGGCGACGGGACTGTCCCAGCTATGGTATACCTCACCTCTTCTGACCTGCCTGACACTGGGCGTCACCGTCGTGCATCAATACCCCTACGTCAATGAACTGCTCCACGATCTCGATGAAATAATGGCGCCACTGCATGTGGTCTTCTTTGGAGGAATCGGGGCGGCTTTTTCCCCGGCGAGTCTCACCTTATTCGCACCTGTTACCGTCGGGTACACCATCGCACGGGCAATGGGGAAGGCCGCGGGAGTGCGGATGGGAGCAGTACATAGTGAGGCACCCGATCCCATTAGAAGATACCTCTGGCCGACCCTCTTGCCGCAAACCGGGATCAGCCTGGGCCTTATCGCGGTGGTAGGTACACACTTCCCGCAGTTGCGTGATGCTGTGGGAGCAGTCATGTTTGCTTCATCTGCCATATACATCCTGGTGGGATTCCCCCTGGCCCACCGAGCCCTGCAAAACGCACACGAGGCATCAAGGCCGGACTGACACATATCGGCAAGTACAACCTTATTGAGAGAGGAGTTGCACATCAATGGCGGCACACATGTTGCTTCTTGTGATCAACGATAGGCGTAGTCTCGACTCCATTCTCAGGGCCCTTCGAAGGGCGGGTGTTGGGGGTGCAACTGTCGTTGAAAGCACGGGAATGGGACGGACTCTATCTGGATCCGTTCCCCTGATCGGGGGGCTGCGCCACCTCAAGGAGGGCCTAAGCACCCATAACCACACCCTTTTCGCCGTGATTCCGGACGAAATGGTGTTGCAGAGGGCAACGGAACAGATCCACAAGGAAATGGGGGATTTCTCCGGGCCAGGAAGTGGCATGATGACCGTTTGGCCACTTACGGAGGTTTGGGGTGGATCCCGGAACGCTCGGGAAGAGGACCCTCGATGAATGTACCCTTGATCCTAGCCAGCATCGCGGGAGCGGGAGTCGTCGCAAGGTGGATCGCGTCACGTGCCGGTTTTCCCGTCGTCGCAGCCTATCTGTTGGTCGGCATAGGGATTGGTCCACTTGGATTGCGCATCATCACCGAGACACACCTAGATGCATTAATCCCTCTCACCAGCATCATGCTGGCATTCGTCATGCTTATGGTCGGTAGAGAATTGAACATCTCGCGGATACGCAACCAAGCACATAACGCGGGGATCATCACACTCGTGGACATGACCGTCACCTTGGCCATCGTAACAGCTAGCACCTTCAAAGTGATTGGATCCACTTGCGCTGCCCTGTTATTGGGGATTACCGCCCTGCCCACCGCACCTGCCGCAGTGATGTCAATTCTACACCAGTACACTCCACGCGGACCCTTCACACGACTAATCACATCTGCGGTAATCCTCAATGAGGTGATCACGGCCGCAGGTGGAGCCCTGGTGATTACCTCGGTGGCCCGATGGTACGGCCCCCAGGACGGCGGAGCAGCGGGGGGGCACCCACTCCAAATGCTACTGGTCTTGCTTACCGGGACAGCGGCCGGGTTATTGTTGGTCTTGATGCTGCCGCACCTGCGGGACTATGGGCACCGAAGTGCTGCAGTGATCGGAGCGACATTGAGTCTTTATACCCTCAGCCCGATATCCCTCCTCGCTCCCCCTTTTGCCGCCCTGGTTGCCGGGGGCGTGATCGCAAATGGCCTTCGATATTCGAAAGCATTCTGGCATCGGTTTGAAGAGTTCCTCGACTACTTCTACCTGATGTTCTTTGTCTACCTCGGTGCTCATTTGCAGCCGGCACTCATCACGAGAGCACCGGGGGTACTTGCCGTATACATGCTGGCGCGAGGCGTGGGAAAGTACATCGGGGGAGCACTCGGTTGTGTGACCATCTCCACCGTGATCCCCGGTCAAAAGCACATTGGCCTCGCACTCATGCCCCAGGGGGCTCTCGCCCTGATCCTGGCCGCAATGGCCGAGAAAATTTCTCCGTTACCGACAGGTCTTCTCTTAAACGTAGTACTCACATCGACGTTGTTCTTCGAACTGCTGGGGCCTTTCGGTACTGCATTTGCACTGCGGGCCTGTGGCGAGAGCCACGACATCCACCGCCGATCTCGAGGCGGCTGAGGCAACTGTATTCCCAAGTCATAATGACTCGAGCGAGACCCATCGCCCGCGCACCGTCCCCACCAGGTACAGGCTGCCCCAGACGATGATGACATCCTCCGGCGCTGCGCGCCCGAGGATGGTTTCGACTGCTTGCAAAGGATCGGAATCGGCATGTATAGCGCTTGCATGTATCAACGCGTCCGCGGCTTCGAGAGCCAGCTGTTTCTCGCAGCGTGCTCTCGGCAGGGGGGCCCGGGTCGCGTATACCTCTCCATCGATGAGCGGGGCAAGTTCCGCAAGCATGGACCTGGCATCCTTATCGTCCATTATGCCCACCACCGCGTGTATTGTCCGACCGGGAAACAACTCTTCGAGGGATTCGGCAAACACCTTCGCACCACTGGCGTTGTGGGCACCGTCAAGAACGACAAGCGGTTCTCGGTTGACCACCTCAACACGGCCGGGCCACGTTGCGCGGGCCAAACCCGAAAGTGCCGAATTGGCATCCACCCCAACGTCATCCGCGACTGCCTCTATGGCAGCGAGGGCGAGGGCCGAGTTTCTTACCTGGTGCCCGCCAAGCATGCGAATACGGACATCGGGCAATTGCCACCGAACCCCATGGTACTCATAGCCGGCCCCGGCCTCACAAACCCAGGAAATCCCGTAGCGCGGTCTGTGCTCGCGGCGAGCGGCTGGCAGGACCGAGGTGATCGGGGCATCTTTTCCGATGGCCACGTCGGCGACGACATCCCATGCCTCCCTTCGCAGGGGCCCCACTACAACGCGAACACCTTCCTTAACGATGCCAGCCTTCTCGCCCGCGATCTCTTCCAGTGTCGTTCCAAGTACCTCGGTATGGTCGAGATCCACATCGGTGATGACGGTCACGAGTGGGTGGGAAACAACGTTGGTGGCATCGTAACGCCCGCCCAGACCCACCTCCTGGACCAGGTACCGAACGGAACGGTCCGCCGCATGCTGGTACATGATCGCGGTGAGGATTTCGAAGAACGTGGGATGCTCACCCGTGTCCTTCTCGACCTGCGCACAAAGCCGGAGAACCCTACCGCCGATAGAGGCGAAAGCATCGCGCGAGATCACCTGTCCGTTTACCCGTATACGCTCCCGAATCGTGTGCAGGTGTGGGGAAGTGAAAAGGGCAGTGTCCTGCCCGGTTGATCGAAGCATGGCATCTAAGAAGGCACAGGTAGAGCCTTTCCCGTTCGTACCTCCCACGTGGAGCACATCAAAGGATTTTTGTGGACAGCCCATTGCATCGAGTAGCGGGACCATCCGGATCATCCCGGGCGTTCGAGCGAACTTACCCAACGCGAACAATCTGGAGACAACGTCTCGGTATTGCACGGGTCACATGGCTCCTTTCAACCACCCGGGTAGACCTTCAGATCCTCGACCCCCATCAGCACGCGCAAGGCACCCAGGGCAAGGGCTCTCAGCTCATCTTCCCCGGGCAGGATCGTAACGGGTGCGATCCAGCCCGCATGACCGATGATCCCCTCGTTAATGTAATCCGAGCGCGCGATTCCCCCGGTCAGGACAATCGCGTCTACCTTGCCCGACAGCACCGCGGCCATGGCCCCGATTTCCTTCCCGATTTGGTACACCATCGCATCGAGCAATAGCGCGGCTTTTCGATCACCCTGACGGGCGCGTTCCTCGACTTCTCGTGCATCTCTCGTGCCGAGGTAGGCGAAGAGCCCTCCCTTCCCCATTAGCACACGCTTCAATTCCTCGGCGGCATACTTCCCGCTCGTGGCCAAATCCACCAGCCCCGTAGCGGGGAGCCCACCTGCCCGATCCGGTCCGAACGGTCCTTCGGCAACTGCATTGTTGACATCGATGGCTTGCCCGGATCGTATCGCGGCCACGGTAATCCCACTGCCCAGGTGCACGATGATCAGGTTAATCTCCTCGAGATCACGCCCGAGCCTACCCGCTGCATCCCGGGCGGCGGCCTTGCAATTGAGGGCGTGCCACAGGCTCACACGATCAATCTCGGGTAGGCCAGTGATACGTGCCACATCCTGCAGCTCGTCAACGCTCACCGGATCAACGACAAAAGAAGGAACTTCGAAATCCCGGGCAACGGCAGCGGCGAGCAGCCCACCCAAGTTGGAAGCGTGGTGTCCACCGTATCCCTCACGCAGGTCCGTCAACATGGTCTCGTTCGTGCGGTAGGTGCCACCCGGGATCGGACGCAGGAGGCCACCGCGTCCGACCACAGCGGACAACCCGCCCGGATATGCGTCCAGGAACGCGCTTACCGCTGAAAGGCGATATTCAACCTGCTCGGGGATGGACTTGAACGCGGCCAATTCCTCGTCTGCATGAGCGAGCGTCTGCTCGGCGATTAGGGATGGCGCCCACTCGGCAGCGCCTTCACAATCCTTCCCATCCGCCGCAAAAAGGCCAAGCTTGGTTGATGTATTTCCGGGGTTAATGGCGAGTACTCTCAGCGTATCCGCCGATGTCCTGTTCATTGCCAAGATCCCTCCAGGTCTGCAAATTGGAACGTGGGCATGCTTCGGTGCTATACACGCTGAACCATCCGATATCCGATGAATAGGGCCCGAACGGATCCGTCGGCATCCGGGACGAATTCTATCTCCGAATCCTCTCCTCCACTATGGTACACCGCCGATCCTGGTCCCGTTGGCCGCAGGCGATAATTCGAGTTTCTCGTGCACAGATAGGGCTGTCCGTCTTCTATGCGCACGCGCACCTCGTGGCCTTCTCCGGAGCGATACGCCCCGACCCAACGGCGCAATTCCGATGGCGCGAGACGTGTTTCTTCTACCGAGAACCTCGGGGTCGCCGGGTTCTCGCCCAGGCAAGCATTCAACAGGCCAAACCATATCCTACCTGAAGGTGCCCAACCGGCGTTGGCCATCACCATGATCGATAACTCCAGCTCGGGGCAGAATCCAAAGTGTGTCCGCACACCCATTCCTCCGCCCGCGTGCTCGATTGTTCGCACCCCATTTGCGCCCTTCCGATTCATGAGCGCATATCCATAGCGGGAATAGCAATCGATCGGAACCCGGGGCGCACACATCCTGATGATCCGTGCATCCTTCAATAAACGTCGACCGCGATAAGTCCCCATTCCCAGGAACAGCTCCGCATACTGCATCATCTCCCGGGCGGTCGACCGGCAGAAACCCGCCGCCGTCATCGGTGGCGAGTGTTCCCAGCGATGAAATGGCACTGGCGGACCATCCCCAAACCGCGCGTGCGACACCGTGTACTCCGCATCCGCTGACGGCCAGGCATCAAACGTGGTGTGCACCATCTGCAGCGGATCGAGGATTTCTTCTTTCACGAACCGAGGGAAGGGGCGCCCATCGACAGATTCCACGACCGCACCAAGCAATGCGTAGCCGTCATTTGAGTAGGAGAAGAACCTCCCCGGCGGTCCAAGCGCACAGCCTTCTGGTCCCCGGAGAAACCCTAGCAAGTCACCCACTTGCCGGATGGGCGGATGGTCGATCCAATCCTGCCAGTCCCCAGCTTCTGCCAGGGCATCCACCACGGTTTGCTCGAGTGATTCCCGCGAGGCGTAGCGTAGGGCACCCGTGGGTGGCAATCCAGAGGTGTGACTCAGTAGGTGCGAGAGGCAAACCGAGTCGCTCCATGGTGAACCGCCCATGGAAAAACCCTGAAGATGACGGGCCAGGGGATCTCCAAGCGATAGTGCACCGCGCTCTTCGAGGATCAACAAGCTCAAAGCGGCCATCGACTTGCCCACGGAAGCCAACTCGTAGAGTGTATCTCCAGTGGCCGGCAGGCCCTCCCGGGAATCCCGATAACCAAAGCCCCGGCAATAAATGACCTCTCCGCGCTGGCTCACGGCCACCGAGAGCCCCGGTATCTCGTGCTCATGCATCTGCCCGCACACGAAGGCTTCGATCTCCTCGGTACGTAAAGGCCCCAGTGCCGTACCCATAAGCAAACCCCCTTCATACATCCGCCCATGCCGTATATCGCGTCAACGCCTCGGTTTTCGATAAGGAGGTGTGACTCCCCTCTTAACCACGCGCTTTGCATCCCAGCGATACAAGCACTTGGCGATGAATCGCGGCTATGCTATGATGTCGATTACTGAAACGGACAATGAAGGAGACGAGTAGGCGGGAATGTTGCATAACAGAGAGCCCGGGATGCTGGAATCCGGGTAGCGATTCCCCTGAATATCCCTCCGGAGTCGCGGACCGAACCACAAAGTAGGCTCCGCCGGCCGGGACCGTTATCCCCCACGAACATGCACTTCACCGAGGGGTCGCGCGGCGAGCAAATCGCCGGCGGCAAAATGGGTGGTACCGCGGTCCAGGGGGCCGTCCCAGTATTGGGATGGCCCCCTTTTGTGTGATTCACTACCAACACGGGCGACGTTTCCCCGGGTCGAAGGAGGATTCTCTTGTTTAATGCCGTTCCCGAGAACGTAAATTTTCCGCAAATGGAGGATCGAATACTGCGTTGGTGGGAAGAGGATGGAGTCCGCCGGGAGTATCTTGAGCGCAACGATGATGCACCGGAGCACTTCTCTTTCCTGGACGGTCCCATCACGGCGAACAATCCAATGGGCGTGCATCACGCCTGGGGTCGGACCTACAAGGACTTGTTTCAAAGACACCGGACGATGCTGGGCTTCGAACAGCGCTATCAGAATGGCTTTGACTGTCAGGGCCTATGGGTCGAGGTCGAAGTAGAAAAGGCGCTCGGCATCAATTCCAAGCGAGAAATCGAGGAGTACGGCGTCGCGCGTTTTATCGAAGAATGCAAACAGCGCGTGTACAAGTACTCCGATGTCCAAACGGAGCAATCGAAGCGACTGGGCTATTGGATGGACTGGGAGAACTCGTATTTCACCATGGCCGACGAAAATAACTACACCATCTGGCACTTCTTGAAGAAGATGCACGCACGATCACTTATCTACAAGGGTGACGACGTGATGCCATGGTGTACCCGCTGCGGCACCGGGTTGAGCGAACACGAAATCGTCACCGAGGGATACAAGGAGCTTACGCACACCAGCGTCTACGTGCGTCTTCCCCTCCGCGATGAGGAAGCGAGCCTCCTCATCTGGACGACGACTCCCTGGACGTTGCCGGCCAACGTGGCGGTGGCCGTCAGCCCCGAGGACACATATGCGAAGGTACAAGTAGACGGAGAGCGCTTCATCCTGGCCCTAGAAGCGGCGAAACGAATCTTCGGCGAAGACGTGGCCGTCATCGACCAGTTCCCGGGAAATGCCCTACTCGGACGTAGTTATCTTGGTCCGCTCCCAGACCTCCCGGTTCAACAATCCATCGAGACGACCATTATCCCCTGGGACGATGTCGATCCAGAAGAGGGAACCGGGTGTGTGCACATTGCACCGGGTTGTGGTCGCGAAGACTACCAGCTTGGCAAAGAACACGACCTACCGACGCTCGCGCCCATCGACGAAAACGGCACTTACCTGCCCGGTTACGACTTCTTGAGTGGTATGGATGTGCACGAAGCCAACAGCGTAATCGTCGAGCGACTGGTGAAGGAAGGGCGGACACTGAGAACCGAGGAAATCACGCACCGGTATCCGGTCTGCTGGCGCTGTTCGCAGGAGCTTGTGTTCCGCCTCGTAGATGAATGGTTTATCGCCATGGACCCATGGCGAAAAGACATCATGGACGTCACACGCCAAATCCGATGGATCCCCGCCTTTGGTCTGCAGCGGGAGTTGGACTGGTTGCAAAACATGAGCGACTGGATGATCTCTAAGAAACGGTACTGGGGTCTCGCCCTGCCAATTTGGACATGTGAATCATGTGAGCACTTCGATGTGATCGGCGGGCCCGATGAGCTGAAAGATCGAGCCGTCGCCGGTTGGGATGATTTTGCGGGTCACTCGCCACACCGCCCGTGGATCGACGAGGTGAAGATCGCCTGCACCGAATGCAACGGGGTTATGCACCGCATCCCAGATGTCGGAAATCCCTGGCTAGATGCCGGTATCGTCGCCTACTCCACGCTGCATTACCTCACGGATCCCTCCTATTGGGAGAAATGGTTCCCGGCGGATTTCATCACCGAATCGTTCCCGGGACAGTTTCGCAACTGGTTCTACTCCCTACTCGCCATGAGTGCGGGGCTGACCCGGCGTCCCCCGTTTCTGACAGTCCTGGGTCACGGCCTTGTCCTGGACGAAAACGGCGAGGAAATGCACAAGAGCGGAGGGAACGCGATCATGTTCGAAGATGCGGCCGATGAGATGGGAGCGGACGTCATGCGATGGCTGTACATGTCATCCAACCCCACATCAAATGTACTGTTCGGTTACGGTGCGGCCGATGAGGTGCGGCGTCGATTCGTAATCCCCCTGTGGAATGTGTACTCGTTCTTCATCACGTACGCCCGCATCGATGGTTTCAACCCGGGTGAAGTGGAGGACGTCCCCGTTTCTGAACGGACACCACTGGATCGGTGGCTTCTGGCGCGCCTATATACCATCCTACGCGATGCAGATCATGCGCTTCGCGATTACGATGCAGCTGAAGCCGCCCGCCTGCTGGAGTCGTTCACCGATGACCTGTCCAACTGGTATGTTCGCCGGTCTCGACGCCGCTTCTGGCGCAAGGGTAACGAGAACACCGACGATGATCAGCGCGACAAGCACGCAGCGTACCAAACGCTCTATGAAGCCCTGTGCCTGCTAACCCGCGCAATGGCGCCGTTTATGCCCTTTGTCACCGAGGAAATGTATCAGAACCTGGTGCGTGCCCCGTATCCAACCGCTGCGCGGAGCGTGCATCTGACGGATTATCCCGAACCGCAACCCCAGTGGCATAACCCTCGACTCGAACGGGAGATGGCCGCGGTGCGCAGGATCGCATCCCTGGGACGCGCGGCTCGTAATGCCGCGGGGTTCAAGGTGCGACAACCATTGGAAGCGATCATGGTTGCCGGGCCCGAGTGGGACCGCACCCTCGATGCGCTGATCAAAGAGGAACTGAACGTTCGACAAATCCGGGTGGTCTCCGACGAAAGCGATTTCATCAGCTACGAGGTGAAACCGGATTACTCGGTGCTCGGTCCTCGCTTCCAGTCCGATATGCCGCGGGTCGCCCAGGCGGTTTCCCAGGAAGATGCCCGCACACTTGCTGAGAAGGTCCGCGCCGGTGAGCCGATACGCGTGGGCGACGAATTCGACCTGGAACCCGAGGATCTCATCGTTCGCACGCACAACCGAGAAGGCTACGCTGCTGCCGCAGAGGGTGGTTTCACCGTCGCCGTGAGCACCGAGCTGACCGAAGAATTGCGTCGGGAGGGGCTGGCCCGCGAAGCCATACGCTTCATCCAAGACAGCCGCAAGCGCGCTGGACTCGAGGTTTCCGACCGGATAATCCTCACGTATTCGGCCACCGGAGAACTCGAGGCCGCCCTGCGCGATTTCGCCGCCCTGGTGGCCGATGAAGTCCTCGCGATCGAATTCAAGGCGTGTAACAACCCGGGAGGTCACCGCTTCGAGGCTGAGATTGAAACCATGGACCTGGTCATTGGTATCGAGAAGGCGGGCTAGGCCCGTATCCGCGGGGGTCTCGATCCGAAGACTCCCGCGGAGTACTCTCCCCCCGGAGCGCGACCACATCTTTGCGCCTCGCGCATCCGCCCGAAGAATCGGGCCACCTGCGCCTGATATTCGCCGCCGTCCGGGCCAGATCCCCGGGGCGGCTCATTGCATGTACACAACATGGATTCACCTGCCCGATGGATGATGCGGGGAAGGGAGTTGTCTTCGTGGCGACGGATCACCCCGGAGATGGGCACCGGGAAAGCCTGGAACCACCAGGGGACACTAGCGCAGAATGTGATCGTAGGGCGATTCCTCGGGCGAGATCAGTTCAACGATGAGCCCGTTGGGAACGCAGATGGACCGATCACCAGCAGTTCGGAGGTATCCCATCTCGACGCATATCTGCCTGGGACACTCCGCATGATGCACGGTGGCTTCCCTTCCATCCACGCGGAGGGCCATCCCTCCCGCGGGACCCTCCAACCATTTGTCTTCCTGCGCCGGCAGCGAAATCTCCTGCACGACTTCACTGCCACCACCGGGAAGGAGGCGGATTACGCGCAGCGTTGTCGGCTCGACCTCGGTATCCGGCGCCAAGAGAATCCAGGCACCTGCCGACATAACGAGCACGAAGGCGATGATCAGAAGATCCCATCGACCGAACAGTCGCCTAAAGTCCATCGCGCGTCATCTCCACCCGCTCATCCATCCGATCCGTGGCATGGATGTCCCTTTGGGCATCGATGATCAGCCCCTCGACCCCCTGCCACCCGTCGATCAAGCGCAGGGCGTCATCCGGTTGCATCGGCATCACCGCGGTGGAGATCCCATCCGCGCCCAGGGAGCTATCCGAGAGGACCGTGGCCGCCATGATTTCCTCTGCTGGCCACCCGGTACGCGCATCGAGGATATGGGATCGGCGTATACCCTCTTGATCGATGAAGTATCGCTGGTAATCACCACTGGTACTGATGTGCTCGCCATCGGGCAATTCCACCGCCGCGTAGGTGGTGCCGGGATCGCGGGGATGCTCGAGGCCTATCCACCAATGTCGTCCGCCGGGAGCCTCGCCAAGCGCTCCGATACTACTTGGGCCCGCGATAACAAGCGCCCCCGTCACATCGCGCTCACGTAATCGTTCGAGCGCGTAGTCGGCGATATAGCCCTTGATGAGCGCTTCGAGATCCAGCAGCATATCGGATTCAATCCGGACACGCCCATTCTCCAATTCGACACGCCGGTAGTCCACTGCACGCAGGGCTTCCGTAATCTCGGCTTGGTCGGGCACCCTGTGATCGCCGCTGTAAAATCCCCACAGTTCCACGACTGGTCCCACCGTCGGATCAAAGGCACCTCCGCTTCGCTCGGCAACCTCGAGGGCATAGCCGAGGAGTGTCTCGAATTCCTCGGACACCTCTACCGATTCGCCCGCCGAAGCATTGACCCGCGCGGTTTCACTGTCTTCGCAGTACAAGCTCAAGCGACAGCCCAGTGTGTCCATATCATCGATCACCTGCCGCACCTCCGCTCGAAGCGCATCAGGCTCACGCGGGGCGTGTGCACGAATCGTCACGATGGTGCCCAGGATCAGTGCGTCTTCGACCACCAGGTTGGTCTGCTCCTCGGGCGCCTGCGGACCACATCCCGGAAACGATGCAACGCTGGCGACCACCAAGACGAGTGTCGCCAGCGTTAGCAGGTAAGCACTTTTGATGCCAGATCCTCGGTTCAACCGGTTCCTTCCTCCTTCACCGCCACCCCTTGTCGCGGCGGTTGCAACGCCCCCGTAGGGCAAATATCGATCGCGCCTTCGCAACCCTCACAGTTCTCGTAATCTACCTCGGCCAGGTTATCCTCTAAGCGATACGCATCGGGGAACTTCCGAACACACAAACCACACGCGATACAGGCATTCTTACACGCCTGCCGCGACTCACGTGGTCCATCGTGGGAGACACACATCACGTATACGGGTAGGTTTTCGGGGAGAATCTCGATGATTCCACGCGGGCAGGCATCAACGCAGTTTCCGCATGCAGTACACGCTTCCTCATCAATCACGGGCAACCCGTTATCCGCCATAAAAATGGCGTCGAACGGGCAGACGCGAACACAGTTTCCAAGACCAAGGCAACCGTACTCGCAAACCTTGTGGCCGGCGGCGACAGCATGGGCTGCGTCGCAATCGGGCTCACCCACGTATTGGAAGCGGTCCTTGGCCGCATCGTGGGTGCCGCGGCAACGAACCACCGCAACCTGGCGATTCTCGTCAACCTCGACCTCCTGGCCCAGGATGTGGGCAATGTGCTGCCACATGCCCGATCCGGCCACGGGGCAGTCCATGGGACTGGACTCGCCATGCACCAGGGCCTCCGCGAATGCGGTGCAACCTGCAAATCCGCAGCCACCACAGTTTGCACCCGGCAGAGCTTCTTCGATGGCCTCAATGCGTTCGTCGCGCTTGACAGCCAAGACCCGTGCTGCAAAGGCAAGTCCGGCGCCGAAAAGCAACCCCAGGGCCATCAATGTCGCTACAGCATGAAGCAAGTCGACAACACCTCAATTCGTAAATCCCTCACCGGCATCCTGACAAATATTCGGCTGGGATGGATCAACCTCCCAGCATTGCCGTCACATCAAAGCCCGCAAAGGCCATGAAGGCCAAGGACATGATGGCCGCCGTGACCAGTGCAATCGGGGTACCCTTCATGGGCCCCGGGACATCCGCCCGATCAAGGCGCTCTCTCATCGCCGCGAACAATACGATGACGATGAAGAAGCCGATGCCCGATCCCAGGGCGTGAAAGACGGTCTCCACGAACGTGTAACCGTCCGTGATGTTCAGCAGGGCAACGCCCATGATCGCGCAGTTGGTGGTGATCAGCGGCAAGAAAACCCCGAGTGCTTTGTACAGGGGTGGACTAAACTTCAACATGACCATTTCCACGAACTGTACCAGGGTCGCGATGACCAGGATAAAGGCCACGGTCTGCAGATACTCGATGCCAAATCGCTCGAGAAACTGGTGCTGTATCACCCAGGTAACCATCGATGACATGCCCATCACGAAAATGACCGCGCCACCCATGCCTATCGCGGAATCGAGGAATTGCGAGACTCCGAGGTAAGGGCAAATACCCAGGAATTGGATAAGCACGATATTGTTGACCAGAGCGGCCGCAAAGAAGATGACAACAAGATCAGCCATGCGTCAAGGCCTCCTTTCGCGCTTTCAGCTCTGCCCGACGCGCGCGTCGGTCCCACCAGTTCATGGCACCCATCAGGAATCCGAGCCCAAGGAAAGCACCCGGAGGCAGGATCATCATGATGGCGGGCTGATAGGTGGTTCCCATGATGGCCACCCCGAATACCGTACCGGCACCGAGCAGCTCCCGGAAGGCGGCGAGCACGGTAAGTGCGAGCGTAAAGCCCACGCCCATGCCAAGGCCATCCGCTACCGAACGCACCAGGGGATTCTTTGACGCGAATGCTTCAGCCCGCCCGAGGATGAGGCAGTTCACCACGATGAGCGGGATGAAGATCCCGAGGGCCTGGTGTATCGGGGGGACTAGGGCTGCCATCGTATAATCAACGATCGTGACAAAGCTCGCGATAATGACAATGAAACTCGGTATCCTGATCTTTCGAGGGATCATATTTCGCAGGAGGGAAACAAGAATGTTTGACATGAGCAGCACCGCCGTCGTGGCAAGGCCCATCCCGATACCGTTTATCGCGGATGTGGTCACTGCCAGCGCCGGGCACATGCCCAGAACGAGGCGGAGTACCGGGTTCTCGATCTTGATCCCCTTGGCAAAATCACTCCATAATCGTTCCAAGGCTCACCGCTCCTCTCCCATGTTCTCGTGGGCCTTCAGGGCATGGCCTACCGCCTCGACCACGGCGTCAGTGGAGACCGTGGCCCCGGCAATACTGTCTATCACTCCATCTACCGCGGTCGAATCCGCGGGTAGACCCGAGAACCCATCCAAGAAATCCGCTTCCGTGATCCGGGCTCCGAGTCCCGGCGTCTCGGTTTGCTCGAGAACCTCAACCGTGGTTATGGCCCGTTCCTGTATGCCCACCATCACCACAACATCCCCGGCATATCCGGGGGAAACGGCCCGGATCGCGTGCCCCACCGTGACCCCGTCCCGTAATCCACTATAGATGTTTTCCACCGCGGCAACCCCATTATCAATCCTAGTCTCCTCAAAGGACGCTGCACCGGGTATCACGCGTTGGAGGGCGGCACGTTCCATCTCGGCGCGGTTTTCCTCGATGCGCGGCGCCGTTACTTGGTACGTAAACGCAAGGGCCAAGGCGCTGAACAAGCAGACCGTCATCAGGAAAGCACCCAGTCGATGAATGTCCTCTCTGCGACTATCAGCCTCCATTCGCCTTCACCCCCGTACCAAACACCCGTGGTTTCGTGAACCGTTCGATCAGCGGAACCGCGGCGTTCATGAAAAGGATCGAATACAGCACTCCCTCGGGATAACCTCCGAAGGTTCGAATTGCGTATGTAAGCAACCCACAACCGACTCCGAACAGGATCTTTCCGCGGGCCGTGATCGGACTCGTCACGTAGTCGGTGGCCATGAAGAAAGCACCAATCAGCAAGCCTCCAGCCATCATATGAAACAACGGATCCTGCCCTCCCAGGAAAGCCAACAACATAACCGTCCCGATATAAGAGGCCGGTATGCGCCAGTTAATGATACCCCGGAAGAGGAGATATAGGCCCCCGATGATAAGTGCTATCGCCGAGGTTTCACCGAGGGATCCCCCCACCCGACCCCAGAATAGCTCGATGAGTGGTGTATATACCTCGTCGAATCGCGCCAGCGCCAGAGGTGTGGCCGTACTCACCGCATCGAATTCCGGGCCCATCCAGGCTCCCGAATCCGTGGGCCAGCGAAACGTGGTAAGCAAAACCGGGAATGATGCCACGAGAAATGCCCGGCCGACCAGGGCCGGGTTAAACATGTTGAGTCCAAGGCCACCAAAAATTGCCTTGCCGATTCCAATCGCGAACGCACCACCGACGAAGCCAACCCACAAGGGCAGATCGGGCGGCAACGTAAGGCCGAGCAGGAGCCCGGTCACCAGCGCACTGCCATCGGCCAGGGGAATCGCCTTGCCCCGCGCCCACATCACACCGGCTTCGGCGATAAACGCACCGGCGATGCACGTACCGAGGGTGATGAGTGCGCCCACTCCGAAGAAATACGTCGCTGCTGCAACAGCCGGAAGAAGCGCGATTACGACGTCAAACATGATGCCCTGCGTCGTCTTGCGATCCTTGAGGTGGGGCGAAGATGTAACCGTCAATACCGAGCGATCAACATTCTCTTCTACGCTCAAAGCCGAGTCCTCCTCCTAATCCCTCTTCCTCCACGAATGACCCTATCCTGCCGCATCAGCACGTGCCTGTGCTTCCGCTTTCGCCAAACGAATACGGGCCAGGAGTCGCTGGTTGGCAGGGCAAATGTACGCGCAGCTGCCACATTCTATGCAATCCAACGGGTCGTACTCGAGGGCTTCATCGTCCGGGTAACGAGCGGCATACAACGGCATGAGAAATGCCGGGCAAACATCTACGCATCGCCCGCAACGGATGCATGGCTCCTCTTCGTGGTACGCGGAGATCTCACTACTCACGGCCAATAAGCCAGACATTCCCTTCACCACAGGTATATCGAGATCCCCCACCGCCTGGCCCATCATGGGTCCTCCGGCGATGATCCGGGCAGGGGGCTCGGTGAATCCACCGCAATATTCGAACAGTTCCCGGATCGGGGTACCGATCCGCACGAGAAGGTTGGCCGGTCGCGCGACAACATCCCCACTAACCGTTACGATCCGTTCGTACAGCGGCATCCCGGTCTTCACAGCGCGGGCAATGCTCGCGGCGGTTGCCACGTTGTTCACCACGACGCCGATCTGGAAGGGCAGTCCGCCGGAGGGCACTTCCCTATCCGTCACGGCCTTGATCAACTGCTTCTCGGCACCCTCGGGGTACTTCGTCTCCACTATTACGACTTCCAGGGACGTCCCATCTACGGCTGCGCGCATGGCTTCTATTGCATCCGGTTTATTATTCTCCACCGCGATCACACCGCGCTCCGCTCCCGTGGCTTTCAGGATGGCCTGTAGTCCGAAAACGATCTCCCCGGGATCTTCCCGCATCAGCCGATCATCACATGTTAGAAACGGCTCACATTCGCATCCGTTTATGATAATGGTATCGAGTTCAATGCCCTCGGGCGGGGAATATTTCACGTGACAGGGGAAGGCCGCACCACCCATGCCGACAATTCCCGCCTCACGAATGATCTCCTTGATCTCGTCAGGCGTGAGATTCTCGAGGGACGCAGCCGGTTGAATGCTCTCGCATGGACGATCTTCTCCATCGGATTCGATGACAACAGCGGGCACTTTGCGGCCATCTACCAAGCGCGCTTCGCCAATCTCCATGACTTCCCCCGAGACCGAAGCGTGCACCGGCGCGGAGACGAAGGCATCAGTGTCCCCAATCTTTTCACCCAGGCAGACGCTATCACCCTTTTTGAGAACGGTCTCATCGGCGACAGCCGGTTGGCAGGGGGCGCCAATGTGTTGGATCAATGGAACGATCACTTTTTCGGGGGGTGGTAGGGCTTCGATGGCGGAGGACTCGGTTAGCTCCTTGTACTCCGGAGGATGTACTCCGCCGCGAAAGGTCTTCGCTACCATCTATACTGCTCACCTCCAGGCGGTGTGGGAGTTGAGAGTGACAGCCGCGTAATTCGCTCGTTACGCGGAAAGACAATACGGGAATGCAGTACGAATACGCACGCCCTTCAGTATGATAACACTTATGTGGTCCAATTCACATGGGATAAGATGAGAAAATGAATACCACCGATAGACTAGGCAATTTGACGTATCAGCCAGTTGCAGGTCCTACATTATTGTAAGGCTAAACGGTGAGGATTAGTTGTCCCCGGTCCACCTTATCATCGGTGAGCAACTCCGTCTCGCGGACATCGGGCAGGGAGCGGCTCCGCCGAGCAATCCAGGCGATGGATTTCATGGAAGGGTTTCGTAGGGCACGATTCCTCAGGACACGGGGGCTACCAATTCGGCGCGTCGTGGTGCCGACGAGGATATAGTTGTTTCCATCCCCGAGTAAGCGCCGCCACGGTGGCAAAGGCACCTCAAAGAGGTGAACCGACGCAAACACCTCCTGCATTGTACGGATAATGATCCGCACACTTTCGCTCTTGTTCCCGCGCAACCATCCCACGGCATTCACCACGGCGACCCCGGGATGCTCTCGCTTTTGCATGCTGCGATTGCGAAGGGCACGGGCGATCAGCGCGAAGCACTCTCTTGTATACATACGTGACGGATATCCGTCCTGGTTATATGCATCGAGGATGATGTGATCAAAGGTGCTCGGGTGCAAGGCAAGGTACCTGCGGCCATCCTCCACGACCAGTGAGACGCGCTCATCCTCGGGGACAAAGAAATATTCCTGGGCAACCTCGATGACATTGGGATCAATGTCCACCGCATCCAGCCGGGCGGACGCGTACGCCCTATGAAATGAGCGTACGCCCGCCCCTCCACCAAGCCCCAGGAAGAGAGCCCGGTCCGGCATGGGATTAAACAATGAACCGGCGTGCAGGAGAGGAATGTAGTTGCCCGTGTGCCGGTCGGGGTTCTTCAGATCGACGGTCGTCTGTGGCAGACTGCCGAGGAACATCGTCCTCCGGTGGCCGCGATCAACCACCTGCAGCCGACCACTGATTCCCATGCTGTCGTACACGATTCTTTGGTTCAATGGGAATACCCACCTCGCTCTTCCGTAATTCTCACCCTAGGAGAACATTGAGTCTCTACCGTTTCGCTTCGGCGCATCCTGGCCGGGCGGCGGAGGAATGTACTGCACGGATGGTCTGCGGGGTGACGGCTGCGGGTATAGATCCATGAGATCGTATACGTCAGTCGGCAGGCCCGGTGTAACCGGTATACCCAGGGCCTCCAGTTCGTTGATGTGCAAGGGGTAGTCGTGGGTCCACCGGCCTTCGGTGAGATTGCGCGCAATCTCCCGCGCTTTGTCGGGATCATGCTTGTTTTCCAAAAGTGCATAAACGTTATGTCGGACCTGGGTGATAGCCTTCCTCGCGATATCGCCCATGATCAGCGTTTGGTCGTCGACTTTTTCCGCGCCCTTCTCCCGGATCGTCGCCAGTACTGAGACCGCCGGGCAACCCCCGAGCTGTGGATCTATAGGGCCCAGCACAGCATTCGGATCCATCATGATTTCGTCGGCGGCCAAGGCCAACAAAGTACCCCCGGACATTGCATAGTGTGGGACCATTACGCGCACCCGCGCAGGATGGGCAGCCAACGCCAGGGCGATTTGTTCCGAGGCGAGCACTAACCCACCGGGCGTATGGAGAATGAGATCGATGGGCACATCATCGGAGGTCTTTCGGATCACCCGGAGAATGCGTTCGGAGTCTTCGATATCAATGTGTCGCTGCAGCGGGATCCCGAGAAGACTCAACGTTTCCTGGCGATGGATCATCACGATCACCTGCGACCCGTCACGTCGCTGGATCTTCTTCATGAGGCGCCCCCTGAGGGCATCCAGTTTCCTCTGCTGATACGCGGGAAAGAATGCCATCACGAAAAAGATCAATATGAACAAGTTCCACAGGGAAAACTCCAAGGTTACCCTCCGATCATGGGGCGATACCGTCCCCGCTCCTGCGTAACACCTGCGTCAGGCCGCGCAAACCCCCGCGCCCACCGGCGGCCTCCAGCTCGAGCACCTGGACCTGCACACCCTGCCGGATGAGATCCTCGATCGGCGATGTACCCACTTCAGCGGCCACCACGATATCCTCCGGTCCGAGCACCATGATACCGGACAGCGTATGGGGAGGCTCGGGTCTCGCGGGAAGAATGGAGAAGCCATGCCCGTGCAGGTACTCGGATAAGCGCAATGTGCGCACCGGACCCCGCGCGGCATCGCGACCAGCGGCGTATACGTGGATCCGGGGTTCACTGCACGCACAAAGGCGATCTTCGTGCACGACGACTCGATCAGGCCCTACGAACACGACATAGTCATCGAGGTGGACCATGGCCGGATCCGGATCCTCGACGACGCCCACTTCGTCCACACCGAGCGCATCGGCCGCGAACAGCTGCGAAAAAGCATCTTCATTCGTCGACGGACCGACGCGCAACAGCGCGAAATCGCCGGCGGGAATGAAGTCTCCACCCTCGAGGCACCCGGGGGCGCTTACTGCAGCCACGGGCGCAGTACCGAGTTGCTCGAGTGCCAGGGCCATCAGCGCGTTCTCCCATCTGCGTCCCGACGAAGCGGCCCGTCCGAGGACGGCGCCAGCACCGGTTGCGATCAGGGCATCACGCACGAAGTGAGCAGCCAATGCGGGTCGAACACTATATTCCATACCGTCGGGATCCTGTCCAAAACCGACTCGCACGAGGGGGCGCAAGAACAGTAGGTCGGCAAGAACCTCGGGATGTGCGCGTTGAAGAATGCCGTCTCGGCGATCGAGGAGACTTCTCCGTCGCTTTGCGGGTACCGCATCAGAGAACCAGTAATTGAGGGCCTTCCCCGCCAAGCTCCGGAGTCTATCCAATGCAGCGCCTTCCAATGGCTCCCCCACTGCATCGAGCGCCCCACAGGTAAGCGCATCACGAAGACTCGTGACGTTGATTCCACGGGCTTCCAAGAGGAAACGGTAGTTCTGATGATCCCACTGCGCCGCAGTCAGGTCCAGGGGGGTTCGCAGATCTTCTGCGTCGACTTCCATTAAACCAAATAGTGCTTCCCTACCCGGTTCGTGCAGTAGTACCGACTCGACACGGGCCCATTCCATGGTTTGTTTCACGGTGACGTCGAGAGAACGCGTTGTCGCCGCCTCCTAACCGGTAACCTACCTACGGAGAATTTCCCCGCAACCGGGGGAATTCCCTTCATTCATCACGAAAAACCCAATAACTATTTCATTGCTCCTTCCGATGCCTGTTAAACCCTGTTGCAGGAGCGACCTCTGCACGCCGCGAAAGGCCCGGCGGCGGCCGGAATCAACCGAACGGGAGAATCGACGTGGGAAACATTCGGGATATGATCACCACGAAAGCCAGGCGCATGATGCGTGTTTCTCGCCCAGGAGAGCCACCGGGTTATCGTTACCAGCACGGGTTGCGTACTGCACGGATTGCGGCTGAGCTCGCCCTATCCGAACACCTCGCCCATACCGTCGACCTTGAAGCACTCCATTTCGCCTGCCTGCTACATGACATCGGCAAGGTCCACGAGCTACCTGGTGAGGATCATGGCGAAGCCGGTGCACGGATCGCGGACACAATACTAGAGGATCACATCGATACGGACCGGCGCAAAATGATCCGTTCCTGTATCATGTGGCACAATAAGCGAGAAGACGCACCGCAGACACTGCCGCAGGAAGGTCGACTGCTACAGGATGCCGATCTTCTCGATCACTTTGGCGCCATCGAGGTATGGCTCATTCAATATCGCGTTGCCCGTCACAACGGCGGCATCGCGGAGGCCGTGCAAGAATACCGAAGTGCTCGCAACTGGCGTCGCTACGCCCTATCGAGCGCATACTTCCCACGCACATCCGCCCGCTTACGCGACCGGATGTGCGTGGCGGCAAGGTATTTCTTTACACTGGAGAAAGAGGCTGGAATCCCAGACACGCGACTAGCGGAAGGTGAGTACCCTGGATAGACGATACCACGCGTTCTTCCGATATGAAGACCTGGGTGATATTTTGCGATCACGCCCACCGATTCGAATCACGCGTCTTCTGTTCGTCTTTTTGATCGGCAACTTGCTTCCGCTTGGACTGATCGGACTCTGGGCCGATCCGCAAGCGGGTGGAGGGATCCTCACGGTCCTGGCCATACTCCATCCAATCATTCTGCTTGCCACGATCTCGTGGGTGGAGCGCCACCGCGGTGGGCTTCAATCACTTCCCCTACAACGGCTTCCGGTCGCGCACGTCCTGTACCTGCTCATCATCGTGCCCGTGATCATGCGTCTCATAACGGTCGCAATTGCCGCCATTCAGGCGCCTTTCGGTCTAGTCGCCGAGCAAAGCAACAATCCGCTCCTGATGGACCTGGGGCTCACGGGGATACAGCAGTGGGTGGTTGGACTGGGTGTTGTCGTGCTCATTCCGGTGGCAGAAGAGGTGCTCTATCGCGACCTTCTGTATCGTGCGCTGGGTGGGCTCGGCGCATGGCCGTCATGTATCCTGTGTAGTCTATTGTGGGCGATCATGCACGGATCGATTGCGTTCGTGTTGCCACTATTCTTCGTCGGTCTGCTGCTATCCGTCCTGTACGAGTCCTCCGGAAATCTCATGGCACCCATCATCGCGCACGTGGGATTCAACCTCTCCTCTTTCATCCTAATCCTCCTGCTACCAGTGATCTGATCGGTATTCGAGTCCGCCCTCTTCTTCCTCTCTCAACCGATCGAGGTACTCCTGGTATTCATCCACGATCACCTGGGGCTCACAAAGCTGCTCGCGACAGGCCGCACGCGCGATCGCATGTGTCGCAATCGGGTTCGTAACCAGGAAGAAGAGTCCAATGATGAACAGCTTCCCCACTACGAAGAAATCGGCTTCCAGTATTGCGACCCCGGCCAAAAGAAGCAACGACCCGGCGGTGACACCCTTGGTAGTCGCATGAAGCCGCGTGTACAGGTCGGGAAAGCGCAGCACACCGATCACCGCCGATACGCAGAAGAAGGTCCCACCCAGTAATGCGAGACCGGCCAAGACATGCTGCACGACCGTCATAGGTGCAGTTCTCCCCTCTCGATATACTTGGCGACGATCAATATGTCGGCAAACTGCAATACTGCATATACCAAGGCGACATCATACAACGGTGCCAGTCGATACTGGTACGCCAGCAGGACCATCGTCAGGGCGAGGAACAAGCTTATGGCATCCACGGCCACCAACCGATCCGGTGCCGTGGGACCGACGATCACCCGATAGAAGCAGGCTACAGAGGCAATGACGAGAATCCCCGCGGCGACAAATATCACTCCAACACCCTCCTTAGGTGTTCCTCCATGTTCTGGATCAAGGCTTCTGCGCGCTCATCCTCATCGAGCGTGGTGACGTCAATCCAGTGGACATAATACGCCCATTCATCCGAATTGAAGTCCATCGTCAGGGTCCCGGGCGTGAGGCTAATCAAGTTTGCGAGCACAGTGATAGCCGTCCGACTGCGGAGAATTGTCTTGACGCGAATTACCCCGGGGCGCATACGGTCAATCGGCTGGTATGCGAAGCGGGCAACCCCGATCGCAGAGCGAAATACCTCGCCCAGGAAGATGACAAGGAAGACGAGGGTGTTCCACAGCCGCCACATCAAACTGCTGACGCGTTCGCCACCGGTACGGTAAACGTCCGACCGTCCGAAACCCCACAGGCCAAGGAAAGTAACCGCAAGTCCGAGGAGCAATACCGCGATGGAAACGGACCCCGCGAGGAGCATCCAGATCAAAAAGAGCAGGACGAATACCAGGCCGTAGTTATTCATGTCACCACCTCCGATCCGCGCGAATCATCTAAAGACCAATAATGCGACGAGAAAGACCACCAAGATCATCATGAGGTTCCCCTGTAGGCGATCCTCGGTGATACGAGCAAGTGAATAGGCCACATACTCCATCAATACGAGGCCGCGCCGATAGAGTGCATCCACGTCAGGGGGCTCGGGAGCCCTCGATAGCAGCTGCCGTGCCACGGTAAAAAACGCAACTCCTGCCACGGGTGGCCACGCACCCGCGGTGAGCCCCGAAAGTGTGAAGGGATCGGGCGCCGGACCCGCATGGGGCAAGTAGCCTGCGAGGATGTCCGGGCGCAGCCCAGTGGCCAGGCAAAACACCGCGAGGAGTAGCATGGGAATCGCCATCCCCGGATCCACTTCTTTCGGCCCACTCGACACCGTGCGATTCTCGGGATCTCGCAGGTACGTGTACCAAAGAAGTTTCATAAACGAAGCACCGGTGCCGATTCCAGCGATCGTAAGAGCATGCAATACGACCGGTTGTCCATCAAGGGCAAGCTTGAGCCAATACTTGCTGACAAATCCATTGAACGGGGGTACACCGGAAATGGATAGGGCACCCACGAGCGCACAGATAAACGTGAGCGGCATATAGCGGATGAGCCCACCCAGGGATGGGAGATGATCGCTGCCCACTCGATAGATCACGGCACCTGCAGCCATAAAGAGCAGCGTCTTGTAGGCAATATGATTGATCACGTGTAGGGATCCCGCGTCAATACCGGAAGCAGTAGCCAGGCCCACACCCGCCACCATGTAGCCCACCTGGCTCACGATGCTATAGCCCAGAACACGTCGCGAATACTTCTGCAGCAGCGCAAGTAGTACGCCGACGAGTGCCATCGCCGCTCCCATGTAGGGAATCGCCGCAACTCCGGGTAACAGTCGGATGATCGCGTATACCCCGACCTTCGTGGTGAAGCCCGAAAGAACAACGGAGACCGACGGGGAGGCACTTGCATAGGCATCGGGCACCCAGGTGTGGAAGGGGATTGCGCCAACCTTGATGCCGATACCCAACATGAAGAATGGAATCGCAGCATTTGTGGGAGCAGAAAATGCCATGCTCCCGGTTGCCGAAACCTGTACCAGGACGCCCACCAACATCCCCGCCCCGGCTATCACGTGGTAGAGCAGATAGCGAAATCCCGCGTTCCTGCTCCGGGCCGTTCCGGCGGAAACGATCATCAGGTAGGATACGATCAGCATCAGTTCCCAGAAGATGAGAAACGTCAGCATGTTGCCGGCGGTAACACAACCCAATGATGCAAGCACGAACACCAGGGAGAGCATTGCTCTCTTGATGGGCGGCCGGCTGGCTAGGGTGTAAAGCAAGCCCATGGTACCAACCATCACAAAAGCGATGACAAATATCATGTTCACCGCATCAATACCAAGGGCAAATCGTCCAAATCCGAGTGACTGAATCGCATCCTGGAGCACGATACTCACCTCGCTTTCTTCGGTAGCCGGGTGTTCACTACCCGACCAAGTAATCCGCTATGGTTGCGAATATGCGCGCAAGATTCCCGGCCCATACCAGTGTGGCAATCGAACCCACGGCCGTTACCACCAATACGATAGTCGTCTGCCAGGGCGAGATGCTCACATCATCGGGTTCTCTCTCGGAAGGTGCATAAAGCACCTGGTATACACGACCGTAATAAATGGCCGACAGTACGGCCCCAGCAGGCAAAACTGCGGCGATCCCGATCATTCCAGCATCAATCGCTGCAAACATGATCATGATCTTACTGGCAAAAGAACCGAAAGGAGGCAAGCCAATCAATCCGGCCGTGGACATGGCAAAAGTAATTCCGGCCGGCCGGGTCCGCAACGCAGCACCCCGCAGACCACTCAACTCGAAGCTACCATCCGCGATACAGCCCACGGAGAAGAACGCTCCCGCCTTCATCAACATGTGGTTTAGCGAGTGAAACAGGGCGCCGGCGAATCCGAGAGCCCCACCGATGCCGATACCCAATGCGATATACCCCATGTGCGCGACGCTAGAGCAAGCCAGAATACGCTTGACATTGCCCTGTCCCATGGCGAGCACATTGCCCCCGATCACCGTCAAGACACCGATCACCAGTAGTAGTGTGCGAACGTCCAAGCTGCCATCACCAAAACCAAAGATGGGCAGCAAGCGCATGAGCATGTATACTCCGTTTTTCAATAGCACGCCTGATAATAGGGCGCTGATGGGCGATACCGCCTCGGCGTGGGCCGGAGGCAGCCAGCTGTGGAAAGGTATCAAGGCTACCTTCACCGACAAACCGATGACAAAGGATCCAACAATACTCGCACGCGTCAACTCTGGAATGGTGTCAAAGACCGCTGCAACCTCACCCATATTGAGGCTACCCGTGGCGGCGTAAACCAGGATGATTCCCAGTAGGATCAATGCGCTGGAAACCAGCGTAAACACCATGTAATAGAGGGACGCAAACAATGCGGTTCCCCGTCGACTCACCGCAACGAGGGGAAAGCTCGCAATCGCTGACATCTCGATGAATACGTAGAGGTTGAAAAAGTCGGCCGTAAGAATAATGCCCATGATACCCGAGGCCACGATGAACAAGAGTACATAGTACTTGCTCTCGGCCGCCTCCATATAATCTTGCGAATACAAAATAACGAGCAGAATTCCAAGCCCCATGATCCCAGCAAACGCCGCCGAGAGCGCATCGAGTTCTAGCACGATGCCTACATCGGGACCCCAGCCCCCGAGCGGGTAGATCACCCGGTCGACACCCATCGCATGATATCCCCAGATCATCATCCCCACCAGGCCCGCGTATACGAGTCCCATCGCCGTAACCGTAATCCGGCGCACGGACGGAAACAGCATGGAAATCAGCGGTATGAGGAAAGCAAATAGCAATGGAATTGCGATGACCAAGATGGGCAAATGGCTCACTGCATTTTGCTCCTAATCTCCTCGATATCTACCGTACCGTAATGTCGATAGATTTGAATGATCAAACTAAGCATCAGCGCCGTCGTACTGGCAGCGATGACGATGGCGGTAAGGGTAAGAGCATGCGGTATGGGATCGGCGATCCCCGGCCCCGTGGTCGGCCCCATGAGCGGTGCGAGGTCCCCGGGGCTGTAGGAAAGCCGGACGAGAAACAAGAGGAGACCGGCCTCCATCACGTTAATCCCGACGGCAATCTTAATGAGATTACTCTCCGTCAGGATGCAATACAGCCCCATTCCAAATAGCAACAGCACAACCCAGTACGCCAAGGACAGACCCATCATTCCGGCTCCTTCTTCACCATGCTGTAAAATACCAGCGCCAGACCGGCGCCGACTTTGAGGCCGATGGCGACATTGAGTAGGGGTATCGCGCCACCACTCAACACCGATCCCGGATGTCCGCGGAAGAATCCCGCCCCGAGATTAGAGAGAAAATACTCGCCCGAGAATACCCCGACGAACGCAACCGTCATGAACAGCAGGGCCGCGGACGATTCCAGGGCCGTCTTGAAGCGGGGATCCAATAGACGACGCTCTTCCTGCAGGCCATAGACAATCGAAATCAAGATCGTCAAGGTTGCCAGGATCACCCCACCCTGAAACCCTCCGCCCGGGGAGATGTGTCCATAGACGACGATGTACATACCCGCGACGAACACGAAGGGGCCGATTACGTCGAGGCTTCGTTTCGCCAGTATCGATAATCCAATCGCGGATGGGTGTAGCGGTGCATGATAGAACATGAGCACGACACCGGCAACGGCAGCAAAAATCACCGTGGCCTCACCGAGCGTATCGAACGCACGGTAATCGAACAGTACGGCTGCGACAAGGTTTGTCGCGCCGGTTTCCACGACACCCTTACCGATAATCCTCTGGGTGAGCGCCGACTGGCTTACGCGTTCATCGGGAGAAGGGAGCTCGGCAATGGCACCGACAAGTGCCAGTGTGAGCACGAGGATAAGAATCGCGGCAGCGATCTTTCGGAGACGCAACCTAATCAGCCTCCTCCTCTGCGCGCGTCTTGCTAATGGTCACGAGGAATAGGGCCATCACCAGGCCGGCCCCGACGACCGCTTCGGCCATCGCAGCGTCTGGCGCCTGGTAAAGCACGAACAGCACGGCGAGGGTAATGCTGAACACGGACAGGGCCAGCACGGAGTTCAATACATTGCGAAAGGATATAGCCGTGGCTGCGGCGACCACGAGAAAGACCAAAAGAATTGAGACGATGGTATTCTCGAGCAATGTGCTCCTCCAAAACATTTGCAATTCCAAGCATTCTACCATTGCGTGCACAAACCGAAAAGCGCCCGGCGAAAAGGTACATCCAGTAAAATGTGCTAGGTGGATGTCCAGACAAAGACATGATCGATGCATACCTTGATGACGGCAGCGACGGGCACACCGAGAAATAGCCCCCAGAAACCAAAGAGCACGCCGCCTGCCATCACAGCAAAGATAACCGCCAACGGATGCAGGCCCGTTCGTTTACCGAGAATCCTGGGGCTGATGACGAACCCATCGAGTTGCTGCACCACGACGTATAGAATACCGACCTGGGCGAAGAGGCGCCAGGATTCGAGACCGGCGATCACCAAAGCGGGGATGGCACCGATAAACGGCCCGAAGTAGGGAATGAGATTCGTTAGACCGGCGACCACACCCAAGATCATGGCGAAGCGAACACCCATAAACTGCAGCACTAGTGCCGTGAGGACTCCCACCACAACCGACACAATCAGTCGACCATGGAAGAAACCCGAGAGCACCTGGTTGATATCGGCCAAAAAACGCTGTACATGGGCCCGTCTATGGGGCGCGAAAGCATTCTCGAGCACATCGTGGAATCTGCGAAAGTCCTTGAGCATATAGGCGGCCAGCACAGGACCGAGTACCAAGTTGAACAGGCCACCGAAGAACCCCATTACTCCGGTGACCAAGCCTGTCAAGACGGCCGCAGTATGCTCTTCGATCTTTCCAAGATTGGTCTCAATACTCTGATTAATGGCGTCTCGGACCGAAGCTGGCAGTGCGCTGCGGGCGTAATACCCCTCGAATTCGAAGATCGCCTGCTGGATATCCTCCACGTAATTCGGTACATTCGCGACGAGCCGATTGACCTCCACGATAAAGACGGGAACAACATAAATGGCCAAAAGGACCATCAGCACCATCAACATGAGGTACGTCGCGGCGATAGCCTGTCCTCGCGTCATCCCCTTTCGACTCGCGTAATCGACCACGGGATTCAGTACATATGTGATGATCCCGGCGAATATGAACGGGGTGAACACCTGGCGAACCTGCATAAAAACGAAAAATAGAAGACCCGCGATGATGGCGATCGCGATGATGCGAAAGATTCTACCCCAATCGGCTTCCTGGAACATCCGGTCGGTCACCCAGATCCCTGGTGGCTTCTACATGCAAACACTACTACCCTGCATTCCATTCAATAGTACCTTTACCCTGCCCGGGAATCCAGCGCGCTATCCATCGTTCTTTGTCCCGGGATCTTCAATGCGCCGGGGAGGGGGTAGGAACCATCCCGCCACTGCTCCCATGAGGGGCAAGACTGTCATGAGCAGCAACACCTCGCGATACCCGCCGAAGACGTCAAAGCCCAACCCGAACGGTAGGGGCCCCAGGGCGGAACCGATCACCATACCCGTGGTGGTGACGCCGCGGATGCTAGCCAAATGTCGACGACCAAAATACGCCGGCCAAATCACCGCATTGACCATGGAGTTATTCGCCATCCGCACCCCATTTATCACCCCTAGGATGACGGCGGACACGGGTGAACTCACGTACAAGAGATACACCAAAGCCAATGCCTGTAACAACATTCCGCTGATCAAAAGGTGCTTTTCCTCCCACCGATCAGAAAGAACCCCAAAGATTGGGGTGGTGACAAGGTGCGCCGCTGCCGCCACGGTAAAGACGGCTGCGTCCGTCGCCCGACCCACACCCCCTTCGGCAAGAATCGACATATGGTGAAATTGTGCACCGGTGCCAACCATACTGGGAATCGCCGTGGAAATGAGAATAATCCAAAACGGCGCATACCTCAGCGCCTGCGACAAGGACCAGGTGATCTCGACGGGTACGCTCGTATTGGACCCGGAGTCAGAAGACAAAACGTCCGCATCGGAATCACCATCGGGAAGCAAGGCCATATCCTCCGGACGATCCCTGGTGAAGATCCAAGCCAGCGGAGCCAAGACCAGCCCGAGAACGATCGCCCAAAACTGCCACGCCCCGCGCCATCCGAAAGAACCCATGATGACCAGGTTCAAATACGGCACGGTCGCCGAGCTGATCGCGGCTGCCATGGCCAATACGCTTAACGATTTCCCCCTATGCCGGACGAACCATTGGGGGACGAGGCTGTACGGAATCAAAGTCAGCGAACCCTGTCCCAGGGTCCGGATCAGCATGAAACCAACGAGCAAGGTAAAGGGCACACCCACCGACGACATAAAAAACAGGGCCCCAGCGAAAAGCAGCGCTACCACGGTCATCGATAGGCGATAACCCACCCGGTCCACCGCCCGACCGATAAACATCACGATGAAGCCAGCGGCAAGCGTGCCCGATGAGTATAACCCGGAAACGAGAGAGCGGCTCCAGCCGAATTCCTCCATCAGTGGATCGATAAACGTGGACACTGAGTAGGTTTGCCCGGGTCCCGAAAGGAATACGCCCAGTGCACCAAGGAAGACGATGGTCCAGCCATAATAGGTTTTCTTACGATCTGAGCCTGTTCTCACAAAAGCCCCCAATATGGACACCTCTCATCTTAGATCACTCGGAGCTGACCGACCAGCATAAGGACAAGGCAATTGTGATCCGATCCTTGATCCGCATGGGAAGAGCGGACATGATAATGGGTAGTGGTCTTATTGTAGGGCACGAGAGAGATCGCATCATACGTGATGGACCCTATTCGAGAAATGAGGTCATACCCGTGATCGATTGGAGCCGTAATTCCCGGGCCGCACAAAATCTGCTAACGTTGATCGGCCGAACACCAACCCTGGAGCTGCCCAACCTCAGTGCGGACTTCGGTGTGCGATTATTCGCCAAGCTCGAGTTCTTCAGTCCCAGCGGAAGCCTGAAGGACCGGGCATATCTTCACATGATCGAAGAAGCGGAGAACGCGGGTACCCTCAAGCAGGGCATGACGATCCTCGAATGTTCCACCGGCAACGCGGGGATCGCTTGTGCACTCGTAGCCGCAGTGAAAGGGTACGATTGCATGATCGTCATGCCCGAGGGGATGAGCGAAGAACGCCACAAGACGATTCGCGCCTACGGCGCCGAGCTGGTCTTCACCCCGGGTGGAGAAAGTGACGTGGATCTCGCCCTCGAGAAACTTGAGGACATGGTGCGCGACGAACCAGGGCGCTACTGGGTCCCCCGCCAATTCAGCAATCCGAAGAACATCGAGGCGCACTATATGTCGACTGCCCCGGAGATCTGGAGCCAATGCGGAGACCAAGTTGATGCCTTCGTGGCCACCCAGGGCACCGGGGGAACCCTCACCGGAATCGGACGATACTTCAAGGAGAGAAACCCCAAAGTCCGAATCTTCGCTATCGAACCAGCGGAGTGTCCTTTGCTGGCTCATCGGCGGTGGGGATCCCATCAAATCGAGGGAATCGGCGATGGTTTCGTCCCAGAGAACCTCGACCTTAGTATTCTGGATGGGGTCATTACCGTCAGCTCGGAGGAGGCCATCGACATGGCTCGTCGACTCGCACGCGAGGAGGGCATATTCACCGGCATGTCCTCCGGTGCAAATATCGTGGCCGCAAGAAAGCTGATCGATCATGACAAAAGCATCCGTGGGATCGCGACCATGATCAATGACAACGGACAGCGATATTTCAGCACCGAGCTCTTCGGAGCCAAGCGCGAGGTGGAAATCCCCGAGCGTGAACATCAAATCGACGACTATTCCCTTGCCCAGCTGGAAGAATACGCGGTGAATTGGACCATTATCGAATAGGAGCGCGGGGACGGCGCAGCCAAGTGATCGTCAAAAGAGCGCCCGGTCGCGGATCGGGCGCTCTTTCACTCCGACGCGGGCACCAATGACAGCTAGCGGGGACCCGCATCCTCAATACCATGCCAGTAGGAGTCATATCGAGAAAGCGTCCATACGTCGCCGGAGCAGAAGGCGCGGTGACGATCACCAAATGTACCTGCTAGGGCCATCTCACCACGCTCTCCGGTGCAGTGACCAGAAATGACCCCTCCTTCCACCATATCCATCAAGGAGGCGACGGTTGCATCAATGCGCTCCGTCTCTGCATCATAAAGGTGTAAACCCCCTGCCAGCGCGCGCACGGGAAAGCCAACGAACAATTCTTTGGCATGGGCCACCGTATTGACCGGTCCCGCGTGACTGCACCCGGTCAGGACGACCAGTTCGTTACCGAGGCTCAAGTATACCGCCAAATCCTCGGGCTCCCCATCGTGCTCCAGAACACCTTCCCGAAGCGTAGCCACGTGCGGCCGCACCTGTTCAAACTCCACCCTCCGCGGAATACTCCCGCTCATCCATACGCCGGGAGCGAGGGATAACGGGGCGGCCACAGGCAACCAGCGAGCCGGCTCAAGCCGATCAAACCCAGGCGAATCCATGCCAATGTACTGCAGGCGCGGGTGCGTTCGATATGCCCTCCTCGTGATGTCCGGGTGCGCGACCACCATGCTCGCGGCACCTGTTCCAGACAACAACCACTCAAGGCCGCCCGTATGGTCATGGTGACAGTGAGATAGAACCACCCAATCGATTTCTTCAGGTGACACCCCCAACTCACCCAGGTTGTGCCGCAGGATTTCACCTGAGGCACCGGTGTCAAACAAGAGGTAGGCACTTGTTTCATCGGACCAAGCCAGGCTGGCAAGGAGAGCAAATCCGTGCTCCGATCGCATGCGACCACCCTGGGGCGTCCGATTACTGGTCACGATCGCCAGTTCCACTCGATCGAGAACCGGGCTTTCGAAATCCACGTGCTTCATCCCCTCCCACATCCGGATAGGCATTGCTAGCGGAACCAGAGCAGGTTGGCTGTGACAGATAATGCCACCACACCAACAATGGTGAGAAGTAAGCCAGCCTTAGTCATATCATAAGTCTTGAATTGGTTAGAACTATAGACAATCGCGTTGGGCGGTGTGTTGGCGGGCAACAAGAATGCCATGCAACTCGCAAGTCCGGCCACGATCGCCAGGGGCACCGACGGCATGCCCAGTTGCGCGGCAAGGCCGATCGAAACCGGGACGAAAGTCGTCGATGTGGCCGTCAGGCTCGAAAAGAATGTGATGCTCATGGCCGTTACGAAGGCAAGAAAGGTGACCACGATGTAGGGGCTCACGCCGGTGAGAAACCCCGACAAACTATCAGCGATCACCGTAATGACCCCCGATTCGTGCAACCCGGAGCCTAGGGCGAGTCCACCACCCACGAGAATGAAGATGTCCCAGCCCATCTCGCTGGCTGCATCCTTCCATTTGACGACACCAATACCTGGCGCTACGAACATCAGGGCGATGATCACCGATGCAATATAAAGCCAGCCCGACATCAACGGGAATATTGAATCGGCAATCCACAGCAAGACGGCGAGGGAGAATAGCACCATCACCTTTCGTTGTCCCCGGTCTGCCGGACCCATTTCATCCAGCTCAGACCGCACCGCGTCAGTCCCGCCCTCTATGCTATCGATCTCGGGAGGGAAGAGCATCAGCAGCAAGCGCCAGGCCACCGGGATCAGGATGATCACGACGGGCACTGCCCGGATCATCCAGTCCAAGAATCCAACCTGGACCCCCAGCATATCGTCAATGAAGGCAATGGTAATCGAGCATGCTGGTGTGCCGGCGGGAGTTCCCATGCCGCCGATATTTGCCGCATAGGCAATTCCTATCATGGCTACCTTCCCGAGATTACTGGAAACACCGGAGACTTGGGCCATGCGTATGATGCCAAGGGCGATGGGCATCATAATCGCCGTTGCCGCAGAATTGGAAATCCACATGGACAGAAACGCCGTCGCGATCATGATGCCAAGAATCAGCCGATCCGTACGCTCTCCCATTGCCGAAACAATGTTGAGGCTGATTCTCCGGTCGAGACTATATTGGCTCAATGCCGTAGCCATTACAAAACCCGCAAATATAATGCTATTGACCGGTGTGGCTATGTAACCCAACCCTTGGCCAATCGGCTGAATGCCCACCAGCGCCTGCAACAAGATGACGACCAATCCAGTGAGCGCAATCGGTATGCACTCGGTAATCCAGAACACGGCACCAATGAGCGCGATGGCAATCATTCGCACCCCGTCTTCGGAAAACACCTCGGGGAAGGGTAGTAAAGTCATGAGCGTCGCACCGGCGAGCGTAATCACAACGATCAGGAAGTTTCTTCTATCCGCGTTCGACATCCCCAGAATTCCACCACCCTTTCTCTCCCATCTCCTGCAATTATGCCATTAGATGAGGCGACGAACCATAGGACAATGGGATACAGTGACCGATCCACGGTACACCTCGCAGCATCGACGTACGAAAACACCGCTGCCAGCTGCATATTGCGTGCGATATAATGAGACCGTAACAAAGGCATGATTGCGCCATCAGGAGAGGGGGCAGATCGGTGACAGCTACGACCGGACTACCCATCATGTTAGCGCCCGTTTTCCTGCTATTCTTCTCACTTGGGCTCAAAGTGGGGCTGGGCAGGCGTCAACATTGGCATCGACGGCAGGAAACGATCAGAGCGAGACAGTCCATTGTCTCGCCACGCATCCAGTCGGTGTACGATAAACTACGACCCCGTATACCCCGGAGTCATCACATGGTTCCCATGGTACCCATTGCCCGCATCGTGGAAATAGACGGTCAAAGGCGTGAAAATCGCGCGCACAACGACCTCTGCGTCGACCTCATTGTGTGTGATGCGAATTGGAAGCCATACCTCGGAATCGTCGCCGATGACAGCAGGCGAAACGGTCAGGCTTCCGAAGATACCCGAATACGTGGCCTTCTAACTCGCGCCGAAATCCCCTCTGTGGTCGTTCCCACCGAGGGCCCGGAGGGTACACTGGCCGTGGAGAAATTTGCGCAATCAAGGGCGAGCTGAGGGTGACTCATGTTCTTTGAAAAAGCGATCTCCTCACGTGGCGCGCCGCCTCCACCCATCCGGCCTCCTGGAGGTCTTGCGCGTATAGTAGGAGACTCACATGATCCTCTTCGATAATCGCGGATACCCCCGGCTGCTCTTGCGCGTTCGACAATTTATCACGCACACAAGATGCGTAAATGACGCCCAATACACCATCCAATTCAGGCAGGCCATGGCACTCCAGGAGCGCAACCATTGCCTCAAGGGATTCTACTTGCTGCGTGTGCACATGTTGACGCTCCTCGATCCAGGCGTTCAACGCATGCTTGATCGTGGGCAGGAAGTGCGGCCAATCCCTCTTCATCGGCGTGCGCATGTGTGTCGTGATGGGCTGTTCCCACCAGGCTCCCCATTTCCGTATATCGAACAATGCATCGTACCCTGGATGGTCGGGATCCGCAATCAATGAACGCATCCGGAGGGCGCCGTTGACGACACTAAAGAGAGGAAGATCCAGCGAAATCTCTCCTGCCACCATGCGTTCGACCGCATCCTGCGAACATGCACGCAAGCGTAGGATGTCGTCCCGTTGGGAAGACGATTGGCTGGGATCGGTAAGCGCGATGTCACCCATCTCCTCGGCGTCGAAACGTGGCTCCCAAAACTCCGACAACGTGATGCGGAAGAATGCATCCCACACCGCGTTCTCCGAAATCGGGAGATCCTGGTGTAGATTCCAAAGTCCCCACACCACGACCGCCAGGATTCGCCTACCTGCACCCATGCGCCGAGCACGAAAAATGAGCGACCAGTGCACGCTCTCGACGAAATCGGGCGTCAGATAGGGTTTCAGGCACCCACCGATGAGATCGCGTGATGCATCGGCGGGGGAGTCGGGATCAACGCATACGCCCTCGATGATCCGCTCGATCAAAGAGTCCGACAAAGATTCCACGGGCAAACGAACATTCGATTCTGCGAGTAAATCGCGCAATCCTTGATCTAGATCCTGGACACCCTCCGGGTAGTCCATGAGTGCCATGATCAACTCTTCAGTTGCCGCGGTAAGATCTTCGACCGTGGGAGGGATTTCCCCGGGAGGTGGCCTCAGGCCCGACAAGAGGCCGTAGGCATAGAGAGGGAGGTCGATCCTGTCCCAACCCATGACGGCCTGCTGTAACATCTGCGTGATGCGCCTGCGAACGTATGTCACCGGCTCCAAACAGCACTCGGCATAAGGGATGCCGCTACCGCAAGGACACCGGCGATCTGAAGGTATAACCAATCGGAATCGCAATCTGCGCCTCCGTCCCCGACCCGCCGGGCAAGATGTAACCTTCCACCTTGGTCACGACGTTGCGCGAATACACGCTCGGTCTTCTCTTCTGATGTACCCTTTCCGGGTAAACAGCAAACCGCTGCGTGAGGCCAGGAGGGTTCCTTTCCAAGCGTCTCTGGTGAGAGAGGAGAAGGAAGTAGAACGGATCGGATGACGGTGTCGGATCCAGGGCGGAGACGAAGATGCAGAATGGGATCAGTGCAGCCTCAGTACCGCGATCTCCCCGCGGTCCGAGTAATACACGCAGGCCCGCTGGCCCGGGGATAACCCCTCGAGACCGACGTATCGATCATCGGCGTCATAGACTGCCGGTTCCCGCGCCTCGATCAGTGAGTTGGCTTCTACCTCGGGGTCACGCACCGCCTCATTCAGCGCACGAACTCTTACGGCTTCCTCTTCTGCATCGACGGATACGACCATATGCGGGCGCGAATCCGGGCTCGTCGATACCCAGGTTCGCACGCCCTCGACTTTCCCGGAGGGATTCACGCTCAGCTCGGCGAATTCACCCTCCCGAAGGCGAAGATCCGCGTCCGTGAAGCGCACCCATAAGGCGGGAAAGGCGAGTTGATAGGTGACGGGCACTCCCGCCTGCTCGACCACGATGTGATACTGACC
>PUNF01000141.1 GCA_003552525.1 Clostridia bacterium
CCGTCCCCGTGACAAAGATCTCATCGGCATTCACGAAGCGGTGTACCGGCAGCGCCCGTTCTTGATGCTCCCAACCGTGGCGGCAAGCCAGCTCAAGCACTTTCTTTCGCGTGATACCGGGCAGGATGTTTGCGAGGGGATGCGTGTATATCGTACCGTCAATCACGCAGAACGCGGAGCGGGCAGTGGCCTCGGTGACAAAGCCCTGGCGAACCAGCAACGCTTCATATGCTCCAGCGCGACGAGCCCGGGTCGCCGCAAGACAGTTGAACAACAGTGCCGTAGTCTTCACGTAGCAGAGTCCACCGCGAATATCAGGGTGCGTGATCGCTCGCACGCCATCTTCGACCGTCTCCTTCGGATAGCGACTGGCCGGGCGGGCGTTGGCGTATACGGTGGGTTCGTACTCCGCCGGGAAGCAATGCTCTCGGGGCTGTGATCCCCGGCTCACCTGCAGGTACACCATCGCGTCTGTGAGATCATTTGCATCGAGCAGATTCTCCACGATTGATTCGAAGTCACTATCGGACAACGGAATGTGCAGATCGAGTTCTCGCCCACCGTGGTGCAAGCGCTCCATGTGGTCTCTGGCAGAGAATATCCGCCCATTGTACACGCGCACGACTTCGTATAAGCCATCGCCGAACAAGAATGCGCGATCCTCAGGCGAGATCAATGCCTCATCCGGGTGTAAGTATTTTCCATTAAGGTAGACTGTATTCAATCGGAACCCCCAATTCTCTACGCTAGCCCGAGTCGACCGGGAGCAGGACGGTAAAAGTAGATCCCTCACCGGGCTGGCTCGACACATCAATCTCTCCGTCATAGGCATCTACTATCTGTTTGACGATTGAAAGCCCCAGGCCCGTACCCGTAACACTGGCCGTCTGCGACGAGCGGACGCGGAAGAATTCCTCGAAGATGCTCTCCAGGGCCTCCGGTTTCATGCCGATCCCGGTATCCGATACCGACACGCGGATCCCGTATTCGTCACGCTCGGCGGCGACATCCACCCGACCCTCGTCGCGATTATACTTGATGGCATTGGAAATGAGGTTGGTGAAGATCTCTTCTAGCTCGCGGCGGTCGGCCACCATTTCCAGCGAATCCTCGGTAGCCAGATGGATGTCAATATCCCGTTCGAGCGCCGCACCCCGTTGCAGTTCGACCACTTCTTCTAGGATTTGGGTCACATCCTGCCGACGGAGTTCTCGATGCACGGCCCCGCTTTCAAGGCGCGATAGGTCGAGGAGGTCGTTAATCATCTGTTGTAGCGCTTCCACCCGGCTGCGACAACGCCTCAGCATTCGATCCGACTCCGCATCATCGACGTCGGTGTCGACCAGGAGCTCCAGGTAGCCCTGCACCGCAGCCAGGGGTGAACGCAACTCGTGGGACACCATCCGTACGAACGCCGATTTCATCTTCTCTATCTCACGGCGCTCTGTAATGTCGCGGAGCACGATGACGACGCCGAGATAGCCCGAATCCTCATCGCGTATGGCCGTGGCGGCGGCGTGGAAGAAGCGACCATCCTCGGTTTCAATCTCCTCATCGCAACCTTCGAGATGCGGATCTTCCGCGATCCGATCGGTAATACTCCGTATTTCTTCAACTGCCACGACATAGTCCAGTGATGGCGCTTCCTCTTCGGAGGTTTGTGCCGATGCATCGAGCCACTCGCGGCCGGCTGAATTCGCCAAGACCAATTCGCCACGGCGATTGGCTACTAGGACGCCGTCTGACATGGCGTGAAGAATCGTCATCAAGCGGCTGCGCTCCTCCGTGAGGTCGAGGAGGAGTCGGCGATTACTCAGGCGGAGAAAACGACGCTCGAGCCCCCTGCGTACCACATTTCGCAATTCATCGGGGGTAAACGGCTTCGGTATGTAATCATAGGCACCCAGTTTAACCGTTTCCACCGCCGTCTCGTATGAAGCATAGCCGGTGATTACAATGGCCACCACGTCGGGCAAATGTTCATTCATCAACTTCAGGATATTCATGCCGTCGATTCCGGGCATCTTTAGATCGATCAGCGCGAGATCGAACTCCTGCTCCTGCAAGAGCTCCCATCCTGACGAACCATCTGCGGCCGCCACGACTTCAAACCCCTCGCGACTGAGCACCTTTTCGCAACCGAGGCGAATGGACTCTTCGTCATCCATCACGATAATACGGGGCGTCTCCTCGAAAGACGCCCCCGAATTCCGCCGGTCCACGCTCAATTCGTTACCCCCTAGCCACCACCGCAACCCAGAATGGTGGTGCAAATGCTCACTTCTCTACCAATCGCCTTACCCGCTCGAGCAGATCTTCTGCAGCAATTGGTTTCTCGACGAAATCATCGGCGCCGATCCACTTCCGACCTGACGGGGAATCGAGATCGAATCCGAGATCGTGGGCACGGCGAACCCCCGTGAGGATCATGATGCTCGCATCATCACCCAATAGGGAGCGCACCCGGTGCGCCAGCGTGAAACCCTCATCGCTCTGGTCCATCATGATGTCGAGTATCACCAGGTCATATGCGGCATCGGCGTCGAGGACGTCCAGGGCTTCCGTTCCATTGTACGCCGTGTCGACCTCGTGCCCTCCGCGCGTTAACACGCGAGACTGCACTTCGAGGAAGTCGGCGTCATCATCCACCATCAATATTCGCGCCATCATTACACCTCCGGGTTATTCAATCACTTCAGCAATTGTCCGCAGTAAATCGTGTGACGAGACGGGCTTGTTTAGAAACACATCTACCGGGTTCCAGGTGGGGTCCTTGTCATAATCACCCAGCGCCTTGGGTAACTGGTACTCGGAGACGTTGATGCCCGTGAGCATGATGATCGGAGTATTGCGGGTCCTCGCATCATTTCGTAATTTCCGTGCCACCTCGAAGCCCTCGTCGGGAGTGGTCATCATGACGTCCAGGACGATCGCATCAGGCTGTTCTTCCCGTGCCTTGTCCATCCCCTCGGCACCATCATAGGCACTCGTTACGGCGTATCCCGCGTCGGTGAGCCTCTTTTCGTTCACGGCCACAAAATCGGCATCATCGTCGATCAAGAGGATCTTCTGCATGGTAAGCACCCTCCCTTTCTTGCCGAATTCCCAAACTATCGCCAATCGCGTTGTCTAACCCGACTGCAGCGGTTGCCCGCGATCCTCACCGAGCAGGTCCGGAGCCAAATCCGGGGCGGAACGCCGTGGGATGGTAATCACCACCCGGGTTCCTACCCCCTCTTCGGAATCCACCTGTATGCTCCCGCGGTGCATCTTCACAATACCGTAAGCAATCGGCATTCCCAAGCCTGTCCCCTTGCCCGGATCTTTCGTGGTGAAAAAGGGCGTAAACACGCGGGACATATTGGATTCCGAGATGCCCACTCCATTATCCTCCACACAAATAACCACTTCATCCTCGTCATCGCTGCATCGGGCCGACAGAGTGATGCGCCCCTCGTCCCCTATGGCATCCAAACCGTTATTGAGGAGATTGATCAGTACCCGACGCATCTGGCCGGGATCGATCTCGACGAGCACATCTTCGCTAAGATCAAAGTGAAATTCGAGCTCTGCGGTGTCTGGTAATCCCTTGGCGAAATCATTCGCAACGTCCCTGAGGTACTCGCCGAGATACAGCTCCTCCTTTTGCACACGCGATTGACGCGCAAAGTTGAGCAGACCCGTGACGATATCGCGGCACCGTGCCGCTTCCCGGCGAATCGTGACCACGTAATCTTGTACATCCTCTGGCACGGCTTCCTCCCGGATCAGGTCCGCATAAAGCAGTATCCCCCCGAGTGGGTTGTTCAGCTCGTGTGCCACGCCCGCCGAAAGCTGCCCGAGCGAAGACAGTTTCTCCGCCTGAACCAGTTCCTCCTGCGTTTCCTGTAGTTTGTCGTACGTGGTATGCAGCTCACGATAAGAATACTCGAGCTCTCCCAGGGCCTCTTCCAACTGGTCGACCATGTACGGCAAACACATCTCCGGCTCAGCCAGCCCCTGGTAAACGGCGATGGCCTTATCGCGGCAGGTGGGATATCCGCACGCCCCGCAGTTCAGCTCATCACCGGGCTCGTCTTTTCCAACACGACGGAGAATGCGGCGGATCTCTTCCTCCCCGGGCATGGGCATGGAGGTGCCCCGCGGGCGGAACCTACGCGCCAGCGTAAACCCCTCCGGCAACGGCGCCGGCTCTTTCGCAAAGCGCTCGCGCTGTTCGCGCGTATACTTGACGACCTTCTCCATTCGCTCCATCAGCGATAGATCTGATTCGATCACGGGACCATCAATGCATCCCTCGCAAAAGAGTAGGTCCACGAAATCATAGTCGACCCGGCCATTGGCGAGGGAACGAACCACATCCTCGACATCACCCTTGCCCTCGGCGACTAGCACGGAGTCATCAAGCAAGTCCGCCGTCATTGCTGCCGACTTCACCAATCCCCCTGAGACGGCGAACAGCCGCGCAAGCGACGGATGCGGGGGATCGAAATCACGGTCCTTCAGCGTGACAGGATCGATATCCTCTTCCGCAAACATACAATTCAGTTCCCGAAACGTCAGCGCGAGCTCCGGGTCATCATCTTCCGTAAAACCCCAGTCGACTTCGGCTTTCTTCGCCGTACACGGGCCGAAGAAAGCAATCACGGGCTCGGGTTCGCCCTGGTCGCGAGCCCGCCCCTTAAGGTAACGAGACAACGCGACCATCGGCGAAACGATTGGGACCATGTGTTTCATCAAGTCCGGGTTATGCTTTTCGATGTAATTGACCACGGCCGGACAGGGCGTGGAGATGAATGGCCCCCCGTTGCCCGATTGCTCCTCGTTTTCCTGCTCGCGCATGAATTCTGCGTATGCATCGGCTACGAGTTCTGCGCCGTAGGCTACCTCGACGATGGAGTCAAATCCCAACGCGGCCAAGCCGGCCACGACTTGACCCGGGCGATAGTCGGGGAAGGAAGCCACAAAGGAGGGCGCCAGAATTGCCACGACGGGTCGCTCACCCGCGAGCATTTCCCGTAAACGCGGGATATCGTCGCGATATGTCTTTGCCTCCTGATGACATACGCGCAGGCACGTGCCGCAGGATATACAAAGATCATCTACGACCTCGGCCTGTCCGCCGATCACGCGGATCGCCTTCACCGGGCATTCCCTTACACAGTAGTAGCATCGCCGACACTGATCCGGAGCGGTAAACACTACACCCATCCTGTGCGCCCTCCCTTCCTAGGCCACATCAACTGCAAGGGCTCAGCTCACTACTCGGACGCCTCGTCTTCGGCCGAGAACTGTGAACGACCGCGATACTGCGTGTGAAGGAGCGCGTGGCTCCGGTCACTGAGCGGCGACTCGAGGTAGTCTTCATATGCCTTCTGGATTTCCGGGTTCTCGTGGGAGAACCGGAGCACGCGTTTTTCGTCGATCTCGTACAGTTCGCCCGCGAGCTCGGCCGTTCTCTGGAGGTCCGCACCATAGGGCTGGCCACCACCGCCAACGCATCCACCTGGGCAGGCCATGATCTCGATGAACGCGTAATCCGTTTCACCGGAGGCCACACGATCCATCACACGGCGGGCATTGCCCAACCCATGGATGACCGCCCCACGTACGACAGCACCATCGGGCAAGGTGAGTTCGATTTCCTTGACGCCTTCTAGTCCGCGCACGGCCTCGAAGTCCTCGGGGCCGGGGTTTTCCCCCGTAAGCAGGTAGAACACGGTTCGCAGCGCCGCTTCCGCCACACCACCGGTTGCACCGAAGATTGCGCCCGCGCCAGAAGATGCGCCGAGGAAGCGATCGAATTCGCCTGGCTCGAGCACCTCAAAGTCCATGCTCATCTCGCCAAAGGCACGGATCAATTCGCGCGTCGTGATGACCGCATCGACGTCTCGGCCACCCTCGGTTTCCATTTCTGGCCTTTCCGCCTCGAACTTCTTAGCCGTACAAGGCATCACCGCTACTACACGGATATTCTCCGCGGGAACGTCCATCTGCTCGGCCCAATAGTTCTTCACCATCGCACCCAGCATCTGCTGCGGGGATTTGCAGGTGGACAGGTTCTCCAGCGAATCGGGATAGAAGTGCTCGGCAAACTTGATCCACCCGGGCGAGCAGGAGGTGATCAATGGCAGAGGCCCACCCTCCTGGATCCGATGCAGGAGCTCGGTGCCCTCTTCCATTATGGTCAGGTCCGCCGCATACTGCGTATCGAACACCTGCGCGAATCCCATCTCCCTAAGGGCCGTGACCATCCGGGCCTCGGCATCCCCCCCGGACATACCGTACACGTGAGCCAGTGCAGCCCGTACCGCGGGAGCGGTCTGGACAACGGTCACGAGGGCGTCGTCCGCTAGGTATCGCCATACCCGGCTAAGATCGCTTCTCTCAACCAGTGCGCCCGTGGGACAAATGGCAACGCACTGCCCACAGTTGACGCACGTGGTCGAAGCAAGTTCGTCGTCGAACGCGGGGAGCACAAAGCTATCAAAACCTCTTCCCGCGTGGTCAATCGCGGCCACACCCTGGACCTCGTCGCATACGCGAACGCATTTGCCACAGAGTATGCACTTCTCGGGATCGCGAACAACGCTCGGGCTGCTGCGATCGACGGGGTGACTGCGATGCTCTCCGCGTCGCCATGCCCGCTCTCGAATTCCTGCATCCTCGGCCATCTGCTGCAGATCGCAGTCGCCCGCCCGCATGCAGTAGAGGCAGTCATCGGGGTGGTTGGCGAGCATCAGCTGGATCATTTGTTTTCTGGCCAATAGCACGCGTGGCGTGTTGGTCCTGATCTTCATCCCATCGGTGGCCGGCTCCGCACAGGAAGGTACGAGCGTCTTCCGTCCTTCCACCTCCACGGAGCATACACGGCAGGAACCGGTGGGTTCGAGACCCTCGATGTGGCACAACGTGGGTATGCGTACCTGGGCCTTGTTTGCCGCATCGAGAATGGTGGATCCCGCATCGACTGCCACGGGACGACCGTTTACCGTAACATTGATCTTAGACATTATCGTCTCTCCCCCCTACCTAACCTTGATAGCCCCGAAGGGACAGAACTGACGGCAGGTGCCACAATTGATGCACTTTTCGGTAGCGATGTAATGTGCATGTCGCTTTTCACCAATAATCGCATCATCGGGGCATCTGCGGACACACAGTCCACATCCAGTACAAAGCTCGGGGTCGATGTAATACTCCAACAGCGCAGTGCACACGCCGGACGGACACCGGCGCTCGAACACGTGCGCGTTGTACTCGTCTTGGAAATACTCCAATGTGCTCAGGATCGGATTCGGCGCCGTCTGTCCAAGCCCACATGCCGCCGTATCCTGGATGACCTTCGCCAAATCCTCCATCATGGTGACGGCCTGGAAACGGAGCAGGCTCTCCTCGGGCGACTCATCGCGGTGGGCCCGAACAATCCCATTGAGGGTCTCCTTGAGTCGGGCGCAGCCCTCGCGACAGGGTAGGCACTTGCCACAGGATTCCGAGGCGGTGAAATCGAGGAAGAACTTCGCGACATCCACCATGCACGTATCTTCATCCATTACCACCATTCCGCCGGATCCCATCATGGCACCGGCCTCGACGAGCGAATCATAATCCACCCGCGTATCGAGGAGATGCTCGGGCAGACATCCACCCGATGGACCACCGATTTGCACCGCCTTAAAGGCCTTGTCATCCTGCACGCCACCACCAATATCAAAGATGATGTCGCGAAGGGGCATTCCCATCGGTGCCTCGACGAGTCCGCTGCGCTTGACCTTGCCCGCCAATGCAAAGACCTTGGTGCCCGGACTGTTCTCGGTACCATAACGGCGGAAGGCTTCTGCCCCATCTGCAAGGATAAAGGGAACGTTCGCCACGGTCTCGACATTGTTGATATTGGTCGGCTTACCCCACAGTCCCGACTGTGCGGGGTACGGTGGACGAGGACGAGGCATCCCGCGCTTGCCCTCGATCGAGGCGATCAGGGCCGTCTCTTCTCCACAGACGAAGGCACCTGCCCCCTTCTTGATGAGGAGTTCGAACGAGAAGTCCGTACCGCAAATACCGTTCCCGAGGTAACCGGCCTCCTCGGCCTGGGCAATCGCGTCGGTGAGCCGGCGGATCGCCAGCGGGTACTCGGCACGACAGTAGACATAACCCTTGTCTGCCCCGATCGCGTAAGCAGCGATAGCGAGGCCTTCGATAACGGCGTGCGGATCGCCCTCGAGGATCGACCGATCCATGAAAGCACCCGGGTCTCCTTCGTCGGCATTGCATATGATGTATTTCTGATCACCGGGCGCGTCGTGGGCAAACTGCCACTTCAGTCCCGTGGGGAATCCGGCTCCCCCACGCCCACGTAAACCGGAGGTCTTGACCTCCTCGACCACCTCGGCCGGAGACATCTCCAGGGCGCGCGCGAGCCCGCGATACCCACCCGCGGTGAGGTACTCTTGTAAAGACTCGGGGTCGATGATACCCGAGTTTTTCAACACGAGGCGTTTCTGGTGCCTGAAGAACGGTGTTTCCCACAGCACGGGAACATCCCGCAGCTCGATAACTTCTCCGGGATCACTATGTGTGCCCAGGACGAATTCTGTCGGCAGCTCCCCACCTTCGGCAACCATGTCCCAGAGACGCTCGGCATTATCCAATGTCACGGGACCGAAGGATACCCGCGGCCAGCCCGGGATCTCGACATCCACGATCGGCTCCACGGTGCAATAGCCAAGACAGCCGGTCCTTTTCAGTTGGAAGGCATCGGGAGCGGCCTCTCCTATCTTATCGGCAAAATAATCGTGGATCTTGTTGGCACCCGCGGCCATACCACAGGTCCCCGTGCCCACGATGATTGTAATGGTATCTTTCGTGGGATTCATTGTGCCTTACGCTCCTTCGCACGAATATCTCTGACTAGTTTCAGCGCCTTCTGTGCCGTCATATGACCGTGGAATTCATCGTTCACATTTACCAGCGGCGCCATACTGCACGCGCCCAGGCAGGCGACGCTATCGACAGTAAATAACCCATCCTTGCTGGTGGAGGCGTCCTCCAGACCCAGTTCGGCGCGAAGGACCGAGAAGATCTCTGAAGCGCCTTTGACGTGACATGCGGTCCCACTGCAGATCTGGATGTAATTTTTCCCGAGTGGTTCGAGGCGGAACTGGTTATAAAAGGTCGCAACCCCATAAACCCGCGCCTCGGATAGTCCAAGATAATCGGCGATGCGCGCCACCTCGACCCGCGGAAGGTATCCGAACTCTTCCTGGGTAGCCTGCATCAATGGTATGAGGGTACCCGGATCCGACGCATCGAAAGGCCCGTAGGCGCCCGAGGATACTGCCGTTGGAGGCGGCAGTCGATGGGCACGGGATCCGGTACACTGGCAAACATTAGCCTCTTGCATGGTGGATCGTAACTCCCTCCGCTTGTGGCCTTTTCTGGCCCCCGGGTACCCGTCGCGAGTACCCGCTCGATATCGACTAATCCCCTATAACACCTTCCAGCGCCCGGTGGGCGATAAGCGCAATGGCCCCACCCGCCAGAGCGGTAATCAACTGTGGTACACCCATGGCCGCAGCCACTGGAGGCGGTACGGTGACAAACACCCGGACCGCGGTGGCCAAGACCGCAAACTTCGCAAACGCTGCCGCGATGAGGGCCAAGTAGGGTTGACGGCGCCTCAGGTAGAAGAACAATAGCACCAGGACCATGTTTCCGAGGGCAATGAACGGGATCATCGGCCCCAGGGGGGCAGCAAGAATCCCCCGCTGCCACGCAATCACGGGGGTCAACGACCCGATAATGACACCGGCAGCCGGCCCAACCAGAAGGGCGCTGAGTATCAACATGGCGTTAATCGCCGGGCCCGTGACAGGCTGGGGCAAGCCCAGAAGCTGAAACGCCAGAGTCAGGGCTAGCAGGATTGCAGTACGGGTAATCCAACGTGTTGTGGATAGGCTTCGAGTTGTATCTACGCTCATCACGCCACCTCCCGGTGAAACGTTTGCCTTCTACATTCCAGCACAAGACTAGAGACTGTGACTCCCCGGGTCAACCCTAGGCCAACCAGCCCCGGGAAGAGGATACCAAACCTTCATGTGAACCGTATCACAAAGGGGGTTGTTACGCAATTCACATATGATGACGAATTTCGGAAGACAGGAGGGGTTTCACCGTAGCGTTTCGAGCCCGCGCGCGAGGTGGCAGTTTAAGCCTCGTGCCCACGGGCCGGTGAGTCCACCTTCCCCTGGGCGAGCAGGTACCCCAAGCGCGAGTGTCTTTCCCGCACTTTATCGTTTCCGATCATCATCCGCACCGCCCTGTTCTGCCCTACTAGCATGAGGAGATTCTGCGCCCGTGTCACCGCAGTGTACAGAAGGTTCCTCTGGAGCATGATGTAGTGGCTCGTACTCACCACGGTAATCACGGCCGGATACTCGCTGCCTTGGGACTTGTGCACGGTGCTCGCGTACGCTAAGGTCAGTTCGTTCAACTCCCGGCGCCCATACCAAACCCTTTCCCCGTCAAAGTCGATCTCAAGTGTATCCTCCTCAACCTCCGCATCATCCGGCGAGAGCACATCGACAACCATACCTTGGTTTCCGTTAAATACACCGAACTGTCCCTTCTCGTAATTGTTACGCAGGCACATGACCTTGTCACCCATCCGATACGTCACGGCCCCAAACTTGATCTCTGCCAGCCCCGGCACCGGGGGGTTCATCCGTTGCTGGATCTGCACGTTCAGGTTGGCAACCCCGGCCGGCCCCCGATGCATGGGACTCAAGACCTGTAGGTCCGAAAGATCGTAGGGGCCCCGGTGCACCAAATCATCCACCAGCTTGACGACGGCCTGGCAGACGTTTTCGGGAGACTCGCGCTTGACGAAGCGGCTTTGGCCCCGGGGGGAGAACCTCGGCATCTCCCCGTTGTTGATTCGATGTGCATTGATCACGATATCCGACACCTCGTCCTGTCGATAGATCCGGCTGAGCCGAACCACAGGGAGAGCGCGGGAGCGAATGATATCGCGGAGGAAGTTCCCAGGCCCCACGGAAGGAAGCTGATCGGCATCCCCGACGAGAATCAATCGCATGGAATCGGGTACTGCATCCAGCAACCGTGCAGCCAGTTCAATATCCACCATCGATGTCTCATCCACGATGAGGACATCACCTTCCAGTGGGTCTTCGGCATCATGGCGAAAAACCGGCTGTCCTTCGACGAATCCATAACCAAGTAGGCGGTGGATGGTGGTCGCCTCGCGACCGGCCACTTCCCCAAGGCGACGAGCAGCCCGCCCCGTGGGGGCCGCCAGTAACACCCGCAAGCCTCCGGCAAAGAACTCCGAAGCTTCGATAATCCCGCGAACAATGGTGGTCTTCCCCGTCCCCGGC
>PUNF01000216.1 GCA_003552525.1 Clostridia bacterium
AGGATATGCCGGGTCTTCGTGTTGATGGACTCATGACGATGGCACCAGAGTTCGAAGATCCCGAAGAAACCCGACCGGTATTTCGGTCCCTGGCCGACCTGCGCAAAACACTTTGTGATCACGCCACGACGGGTCTACCGATATTGTCGATGGGAATGACGAACGATTTCGAGGTTGCGATCGAAGAAGGCGCCACCATGTTAAGGGTGGGCCGGGCCCTGTTCGAGTAGGGGCGGGGCGGGTTTTCCGAGAGGATGGTGTGCACGATGGCAGGTCTGTGGGAGCGGATTTCAGGCGTCCTGGGATGGATCCCACCCGAAGACGAATACCTAGAAGAAGATGGTTTCCTCGAGGACGATGAGGAAACCACGGACGAATGGGAGCAGTACGACTACCGGGATCCGCCCGAGGTCAAGGATCGTAATCGGGACATGGAGCGCATCGCGAGTCGCGCGGGCGGACGCGTGGTGACCCTGCCCGGGGGTGCACCGAAATCCATCCGCGTGGCAGTGACCAAGCCGGGGGGGTTCGATGATGTCCAGGGTATCGCCGATCAACTGAAGCGTCGGGTTGCAGTGGTCGTGAACGTGGAACAGCTTGATCGGAGCGTTGCGCGGCGCGTGGTAGACTTCCTCAGCGGGACGGTCTACTCTTTGGATGGTGAGATGCAGCAGGTCAGCGCGGGTGTCGTGTTGTTCGTGCCGCGAGAGATGCGCATCGACATCATGGAATCCGAAGATGAAACATCCGGTTTCTAGGTCCATCATATGCACATGATCCCGGGAGCCGGTGACTACCCACTCACGTAAGGAGCGACCATCGCAATGCTATTGGGAGCCGTGGTCGGTAGCCTGCAAACCATTATCAATATTCTCGTTTGGCTGGTCCTGCTAAGGGTCTTGATGTCGTGGTTTCGGCCCGATCCCACGACTGCCGGCGGGGAAACGTACTACCGGATATTCACCGTCTTGTACCAGCTCACAGAACCCCTTCTGGCACCGATTCGGTCGTTCATGCCCGGGGGAGGCGGTATGGGACTGGATCTATCGCCGATTATCCTATTCTTGATCCTGCGCATGCTTCAACAGGTGATTCTGAGCTTGATGTAGCGACAACCACGGGAGGTGTAGCTTGGCCGAGATTACGCCCGTCGATATTCAGAACAAGGTATTCCGTCGAGCGCTGCGCGGATATAGTCCGACACAGGTCGATGCATTCTTGGACGAGGTGACCCGCACGCTGGATTCGCTCCTCCGGGAAAACGAGGCCCTCAAACAACAGACCTCGGAATTGAGCGAAAAGGTTGAGCGATACCGCGGGATCGAGGAGACACTGCAACAGACCCTGGTGCTCGCCCAGGAAACGGCAGACGAGGTGCGGACGAATGCGCGCAAGGAAGTGCAACTGATGCTGGCCGAGGCGCGAACGGAAGCGGACCGGATACGCGAGGAAGCCGACGAGGAGTTGCGCCAAACCCGGGAGCATGCCCAGCGCATAAGATCGGACGTCCTAGAATACCTCGGAAAGGCGCTGGCTGCGACAACGGCGCAAACGGAAATCCTGCGCAGCGCCCAGTCGGAGTTGTATGGATCCCCGGGTGAAGAGAATGATGGCGCCCCCACCGAGGAACCCTCGGGCGACGGGGAGCCTACTGAGGGGGAGTGGAATTGATGTCGGACAGGCCGGATACCATCGGGATCGTGGGAGGGATGGGACCAGAGGCAACTGCGGACTTGTTTTTAAAGATCATTCGTGCCACACCTGCCAAGCGAGACCAGGATCACATCCCTGTGGTGATCGTGAGCGATCCCACCGTACCCGATCGCACCGCCGCGATCCTCGGTGAGGGAGAGGATCCTCTGCCGGTGATGTCCCGTTCTGCCGAAGCCTGTATCCGGGCCGGGGCCGACTTCCTGGTGATGCCGTGTAATACGGCACACTGCTTTCACCCGGGGCTTTGCACGAATATAGATGTGCCCGTGCTTCACATGATGGAAGAGGTTACCAGGTACCTGCGCGAAGATCACCCGGAGGTTGGGCGCGTGGGCTTGCTCGCGACCACGGGCACCGTCACCCTTGGCCTCTACCAGCAATCCCTCGAAGAGGGTGGTGTCGAAGTTCTCGTGCCCTCCGATGAGGACCAGGCAAGGGTAATGGATGCCATCTACGGTGACAAGGGTGTGAAGGCGGGTTACCATGACTACGCCCGAGCGGTTTTTGCGGCGCTTGCGAAAACCCTGCGCGAAGGTGGTGCGGACGCGATCATCGCGGGATGTACGGAGATTCCACTCGCATTGTCGAGCGAGGACGTCGAACCGGCCTTGCTCATTGATCCCACCGACATATTGGCCCGTGCCGCTGTAGCCAGGGCCCTTAAGAGACGCGGTGAAAAGGATGACGCGTGAACAGCCGACGGTCTTGGTGGGTGGTCGTCTGATGCTCGGGGAGGATACGGTTCCCGGATGCATCGGCTTCTCCGAGGGTCGGATACAGGTGATGGGATCCGAGGATCGGTGTATCGCCGCCCTCGGTCCTCGGGCCCGCATCATGGATATCCAAGGTGCCGTAATCATACCGGGTTTCATCGACTCACATTTACACCTCACCTCTCTCGGGGAGCAGCAGCAGGCGGTGGCTTTGGCCGGATGCCCGTGTATTGGTGAGCTGCAGCGGCGCGTAACGGAGCGGGCGCGTGATTTACCCGAAGACGCCTGGATTACCGGTCGCGGATGGGACCAGGACCGTTTTTCGGACGGGCGCTACCCGACTGCGGCGGATCTCGATCAAGCGGCCCCGGGTCGCGCGGGATTCTTGCGGCGCGCCTGCGGTCACGCCGCGGTGGCCAGTACCGAAGCCCTGCGCCAAGCCGGCATCGGCGAAAGGCCAGAGGATCCGGTGGGCGGCTACTTCGAAAGGGACGCCAGCGGGAAGATCACCGGCGTGTTGCACGAGACGGCCATGCGTCTCGTGCTCGATGCCATACCGAAACCGGACGTAACCCAGCGTCGCACATTCCTGCGTGCGGCCGTCGAGGCGTGCCATCGTGCCGGCATTACCTCCGTGCAGACGCACGAGGGCGGTGCATCCCTCGACGATATTTGGCATTCATTTGCGCAGGTGATCGGCGACCCTGCATTCGCGCTGCGGGCGTACCTGGACCTCGGCCCATCCTATCTGGATGCACTGCAAGAGCGAGACCTCACCACGGGAGATGGCGACGAATTCTTGCGTATCGGTGCCCTGAAACTCTTTGCCGACGGATCGCTCGGGGCCCGGAGTGCCTTGATGTCTACCGATTACGTCGACGACCCCGGAAACCGGGGCACATACGTGATCCCATACGAGGAAATGTGTGAACATACTGCGCGCGCCATATCTTTCGACATGCAGGTTGCCGTTCACGCCATCGGGGATCGGGCGCTGGATGATACGCTGTCGTTGCTGCAGCCGTATCAGACTCCCGAGAATCGACACCGGGTCATTCATTGTCAGATTACCCGCCCCGAGCAGTTTCCAAAGATGGTGAACTGTGGCGTGATCGCCTGCGTCCAACCCCGATTTTTGGCGACGGATATGCGATGGGCGGAGGCGCGGGTGGGGCACGAGCGAGCGTCCACCAGCTATGCGTGGCGCTCCATGATGGAGGCCGGTGTACCGATGGCCGGTGGGTCAGATGCACCGGTTGAACCCGTGGAACCGCTGCTCGGCATTCACGCAGCGGTCAACCGTATGGACGATGACGGCCACCCGCCAGGAGGATGGTTCCCCGAAGAGCGACTATCCATCGGAGAGGCATTCGCCCTGTTTGGGCCCGGTGCTGCCCGTTCCGAAGGGATGCTTGGGCGTAAGGGAGTACTCGAGGAGCGGGCGATGGCCGATGTCGTGCTGCTCGACGGGGATCCACTCGCCATGCCCCCGGAAGACCTGCTCAATCTGCAGGTGCTTGAGACCTGGGTCGGTGGACGACGGGTGTACGGGGACGTCGGGCGCGCGAGGTAGGGGATTTTGCTGGGCAAACCCTGGGAAGCGATCCCCGTGTGCGGTGTGCGCACACACGGGAGCATCGCTTCCCAGGGTTCTTTTCGCGACGATGTCTTGGGTCGGGGCGCCCTGGCGTCAGAGTCCGAGGACCGATCTCGCGACGAGGAAGTACACGATCAGACCGGTACCGTCTACCAGGGTGGTGATCACGGGTGCCGAGGCGGCGGCGGGATCAAATCCCAGCCGGCGGGCGACAAGGGGCAGCAAACCGCCCAGCGTCGATGCCATGATCACGATGATCAACAGCGCAAAGGCTACCGTATAGCCGAGTAGCATACTGCCGCCGAGCAGGCTCGCCTGGCCGAACGCGACGACGGCCATGAGTAGTCCCAATACCAGTCCCGATCGCATTTCGCGCCATATGACCTTGCTGACCTCTGAGAGGTCTACCTCGTCCAAAGCCATGGCGCGAATCACGGTGCTGGCCGCCTGGGAGCCCGCGTTTCCACCCGTATCTATCAGGAGTGGTATGAAAAACGCCAGGGCCACCACGGCTTCGATGTAAGCCTGAAAATGATCGAGGATATTTCCGGTAATGGTTTGAGCGAGGAACAGGATCAGCAGCCACCATACCCGGCGGCGGACGACGGACATCACGCCCATACTGAGGTACGGTTCGTCGGAGGGTTCAACACCACCCATGCGCGCCATGTCCTCGGTGACCTCTTGCTCGATGACGTCGATGATGTCGTCGAACGTGATCACCCCTAGCAAACGGTCTTCTTCGTCCACGACAGGGAGGCTGATAAAATCGTAATGCGTCATGATGTTGGCCACTTCCTCCTGGTCCATCATGGCGGTGACATTGACCACTTCGGTGCGTGCGATGTCCCCGATCGGGCGACTGGGATCAGCCAGGACCAGCTCGCGGAGCGAGGTCACGCCCAGGAGTTTCCCTTTTTCATCGGTGATATAGATGTAATAGGCTGCTTCGACTTCCCGCGCCAGTCGGCGATAGAAGTTCAGCGCCTGTCCTGCGCTTTGATTCCCCCGGAAGGCGAGGTAATCGGTGGTCATGATGCCACCGGCACTGGTTTCTGGATACTGCATCAGGCGTTGAATGGACTTGCGGTCGGGAAGTGCGTTCAATAGAAGGCGAACGGTATCGGCTTCCAGAATGCCCAGGAAGTCGACGAGTTCATCTGGCGACACGTACTGGATCACGCTGCGAAGGCGGGTATCGGTCATGTGCTCCGATATGCGAAGCTGATCCGAGGGCCCCAGCTCTTCGAGTACCTCCGCAACCTGGCGATCATTCATCATGGCCATCAAGGTAATCAACAGGTGGCCCTCTTCGGCACCGATCTCCTCGATGGTTTCGGCAATATCCACCGGGTGGAGGTCACCCATTCTTCGGCGCAGTTCCTGTGGCGAGCCATCCTTGAGCAGATCTAGCAGATCGGTCATACGGGTGCCTCCTCTCGGGATACCGGTCATTCGACTACAACGGATGTGCAGGGTGATTGGGTACCAAGGACCGGGTAAACTATACACTATCCGGTCCTTGGGTGGGAAGAAACACCAGCCAAGCACAGAGCAGGGGGTTTCGGTGCGCGCGTATTGCTGCGGCCCGCGGGTGTGCTAGAATCGGTGAGGAAGGGGAGAGGGTATGCTGAAATGGATTGTCGTATCCGTGGTCCTCGACCGCGTTACAAAATGGATGATCGCGGCGAACCTCGAACGTGGCCAATCCATAGAGGTCGCGGGACAGGCTTTGCGATTGACATACGTCACGAACACCGGTGCGGCCTTTGGCATGCTGCGTGATCACACGATGCTATTGGCAGCGGTCAGTGCGATACTCATCGTGTTGATCGTGGTCTGGCATCGGAGTTGGGTCCCCGCACCGCTCAAATCTCCCGCGGCTGCCGCGGCTGGGCTTCTGGTGGGTGGCGCCCTGGGGAATCTGGTTGATCGAATGGTCCACGGCTATGTCATTGACTTCATCGACCTGGGATTTTGGCCCGTGTTTAACGTGGCCGACATCGCCGTCGTGGTGGGCTGTGGGCTGCTGTTTGTTCTCGCGATCCGACACCCCGAAATCGCGAGGGGAGGGGACGTGTAATGCGACCCGTGGATCCCGAGCCGGGAATGGACCAGGGGACGAAGCTGTTCGAGGGGGTCGTGCCGGGCGAAGACGACGGTGCGCGACTCGATATCTATCTCGCCCGCAACACCTCCGAGGCGTATTCTAGGACCTACCTACAAAGCCTGATTCGAGACGGGCGGGTCACGGTAGACGAAAGCCCGGTGTCTACGCCAGGCCGGGTACTTAGGGAGGGACAGCGGGTTCGTATGGAAGTCCCTCCGCCCCGGCCGCACAGTTTGATGCCCGAACCGATTCCACTCGATGTCGTGTACGAGGATGACGATATCCTCGTGATCAATAAGCAACGTGATCTCGTCGTGCATCCGGCACCGGGGCATTACTCGGGAACCCTTGTCCATGCGCTCCTGCACCATTGTGCAGCACTCTCAACGATCGTAGACCATACGCGTCCCGGGATCGTGCATCGACTGGACAAGGATACGACTGGGCTGATGGTAGTCGCGAAGAATGATACGGCCCATCTGGGCCTTTCCTATCAATTACAGAAGCGCACCATGAAGCGGGAATACCTGGCCCTGGTGCACGGTGTTCCGGACGTAGCCCGCGGTACCGTGCACGCGCGAATCGGCCGCGATCCGGATACGCGATTCAAGATGCGCGTGGTGCAGTCCGGTGGAAAGAGCGCCGTGACGCATTTTCTGGTCGAGGATGTGATCGGGAGTAATCACGCGCTCTTGCGGTGTAACCTCGAGAGTGGGCGAACCCATCAAATCCGGGTACACCTTGCATTCATCGGACACCCGGTGGTGGGGGATCCAATGTATGCCACGGATTACCCGAGCTATGGGCTCGAAGGACAGGCATTGCACGCGGCGCGCCTGGTCCTCGAGCACCCGGACAGAAGGGAGACCATGGAGTTTGAAGCACCTGTCCCGGCCGACATGCGCCGTATCATCCAGGAACTGCGTACCGTTTGATTCGGCAACATTATTTGACATCAAGGCTCTTCTTTGCTACAGTAGCTCCGATGTATGGCACATCCTTTAAATCGGCCCGGCGAGGTCGATAAGGAGGCGAAGAAGCGCATGGAGATCACTGTTTCCGCCCGGGCCACAAAGCGGCCACCACAAATCCATCGCACAGAATGCGATGACAAAGTATTCACCGCGGGGGATGCGACCCCGACGGTGAGACATCTTCACCGACACCGGAAGCCAAGGGCTCCGGTTTTTTTGTGCCCATTGTTCGATGGAGATCGTCCAGGAATAGGAGGAGGTTCGGCATGAATTCCGAGGAGAAGGCCAATCTCAGGCAAAAAGCCCAGATCATGGATGCCGATGCCATTTCGCGTGCACTCGTCCGTATCTCCCACGAAATTGTCGAAAAGAATAGTGGGACCGAGGGAATTATTCTCGTGGGAATCCACCGCCGCGGTGTCCCCTTGGCAGAGCGGCTCGCAAGGCAGATCGAGCGGATCGAGGGTACAGAGGTGCCCTGTGGGAACCTCGATATTACCCTGTACCGTGACGACCTCACCCTTCGCCATGATCGACCCCTTGTGCAGGGTACCTACGTGCCAATCGACATTACCTCGAGAACGGTGATCCTGGTCGATGATGTGTTGTTCACGGGCCGCACGATTCGCGCGGCCATGGATGCGCTGATGGACTTCGGGCGTCCCGGGGCAATCCAGGTCGTCGCGCTGGTTGATCGTGGGCATCGCGAGTTGCCAATACGCGCGGATTTCGTGGGGAAGAATGTTCCCACGTCTCGCCAAGAGGTTGTCGAGGTGGCCGTGCGCGAGATCGACGGTTTTGAAGAGGTCGTCATCATGGAGAGAATAGGAGGAGAGGCGTCGAATGGCGGAGTTGAAGAGTAAAGATGTCCTCGGATTGGAGCACATGTCGGCCGATGAGATCCAGCTGATACTCGATACCGCGGACTCCATGCGCGAGATTATCGATCGACCGATTAAGCAGGTTCCAACGCTCCGGGGTCGCAATGTGCTGTCATTGTTTTACGAATCATCAACCCGTACCAAGATCTCGTTCGATTTGGCGTGTCGCTATCTGAGCGCGGGCGCTGTCAGCGTGGCCAAGTCGGGGAGCAGTCTCGACAAGGGCGAAAGCCTGCGAGATACCGTCCGTAACGTGGAAGTGATGGGACCCGAATTGGTCATCATGCGGCATCCCTCCGGGGGCGCCCCCCATTACCTGGCCCAGAATGTCACCTCGTCGGTAATCAACGCCGGCGACGGATACCACGAACATCCTACCCAGGGCCTGCTAGATATGATGAGCGTCCGCCGGCGAACGGGCACCTTGGAAGGACTTAAGGTTACCATCGTGGGTGATCTATTCCATAGCCGTGTCGCCCGCTCGGATATCTGGGGCTTTCAGAAGATGGGGTCCGAGGTGGTGGTGTCTGCGCCCAGTACGCTGATACCGCCCGATATCGAAGAGATGGGTTGTCGAGTGGAGCCGCGGGTGGAAGATGCGCTGAAGGATGCCGATGTCGTATGCGTCCTGCGGCTGCAACTGGAGCGGCAAAAGCAGAGCTTCTTCCCCAGCGTTCGGGAGTACCATGCATTGTATGGCATCAACGCGCGCCGTCTCGGATTGGCGCGTCCGGGTGCCCTCCTCATGCATCCGGGTCCGATGAACCGTGGCGTTGAGATCACCACAGACATCGCCGACGGGCCCCAGTCCATCATCCTAGACCAGGTGCCAAACGGTGTCGCCGTGCGCATGGCTCTACTGTATCTCCTGCTCGGAGGGGGCGAATAGATATGCAAAAGATTCTTATCAAGGGCGGCCACGTGATCGATCTCGGCAACGGTCGGGACACCAAGGCGGATCTGTTGGTGGAAGGCAACCGCATCGCGGCAATCGGTGATCAGCTGACGGTGGAGGGTGCTGAGGTGGTCGACGCCGAGGGCTGCACCGTGAGCCCGGGTTTCGTCGACTTGCACGTTCACCTTCGCGAACCCGGTTTCGAATACAAAGAGGACATCTTTACCGGTACCCGTGCGGCCGCACGGGGTGGTTTTACTTCCATTGTTTGCATGCCCAACACCGAGCCGGTGATCGACGACGAGACGGGTGTGCGCTTCGTCCGCGACAAGGCCGGGCAGCATGGCGCCGTTCGGGTGTATCCCGCGGGAGCGGTAACCAAGGGCCAAAAGGGCGAAGAGATCGCAGAAATCGGCCTCATGCACGAGGCCGGCGCCAAGATGTTTAGCGATGATGGACTTCCCGTGGTTTCCGCCCGCGTCATGAGCACTGCGCTGACTTACAGCAAGATGTTTGGGGTACCGATATCAACGCATGAAGAGGATCCCACGTTGGCGGGAGACGGAGCAGTAAACTTCGGGCGCATCTCCACCCTTATGGGGCTACCCGGTATGCCCGAAGAGGCTGAGACCGTGATGATTGCACGTGACCTCGAACTCTGTCGCCGCGTGGGTGGACATCTACACATCGGACACGTAAGCACGGCCCGATCGGTCGCGTTGATAGCAGGGGCGAAAGAAGACGGAGTCAACGTTACCTGCGAGGTGACGCCCCACCACCTCACCTTAACGGAGGACCTCGTCCGCGAAAGCGACTACGACACCAATACCAAGATGAAACCGCCACTGCGGACCGAGTCCGATCGCCGTGCCCTCGTGACCGCCTTGCGAGAAGGGATCATCGATGCCGTTGCCACCGATCACGCGCCCCATAGCTTCGACGACAAGGATCGCGAATACATCTTTGCGGACAATGGCATCGTGGGTCTCGAGACGGCCTTTGCGCTATTGCACGATCGACTGGTCCTTCCCGGGGATCTCCCTCTCCACCGTCTGATCGAAGCCCTTACCGCTGCTCCCGCCCGGATTCTCGGGGTCGACGCGGGCACGCTTCGAGAGGGTGCTTTGGCTGACATCGCTATTCTTCGAACCGATCAAGAATGGGCGGTGAACCCCGGTGACTTCGCCTCCAAGGGCAGGAACACGCCCCTGGTTGGGTGGAGTTTGACGGGGAAGGTGGAGACCGTGCTCGTCGACGGCAAGATCGTGATGCGGGGGGGCGAACTGCTGTGACATGCACAGCCGCGGATGCGCTACAGGTGTTCTCCGGACGCCTCGCCCAAAACGTCGCCGAGGGAAGTGCGCGCAGGCTGGTGCTTGCCATCGAGACAGCATTCGCGCCCGTCCCGGGCCAGTTTTTGCACGTCGCCGTGTCCGGCTCCAAGGAGCCTTACCTGCGCCGGCCACTGAGCATCGCTGATTGGGATCATAGGCGTGGGCTCTTGGAACTCCTAGTATTGCCGGTCGGCAAGGGTACCCGCACGCTCGCTGCCCTTCAGCCCGGTGCGCTGGTGGATTGCCTCGGGCCACTGGGGAATGGGTTTCCGCGGTGTGGACTGGGTGCGAACCCGCTCCTGGTGGGTGGGGGTATCGGATCGGCGCCCCTAATCTACCTGGCACGACAGCTGGTAAACCAAGGGCAGCCGCCCGTGGTCTTCATCGGCGCTTCCAACGCTGATCGACTGGCCGGCGAACAATCCCTCGCTGCCCTGGCCTCGGAGATGGCGATTGCAACCGAAGACGGGAGTCGCGGGTATCGTGGGATGGTAACCGAAGCACTCGTGCAAAGATGCTCAATCCGACCCAAACCGACATCCATCCTCGCCTGCGGGCCGAGGGGCATGCTCGCCACCATCAAGGCAATCGGGGCGGCGCACGCGATCCCGTGCTACGGATCCCTCGAAGAGCACATGGCATGTGGAGTGGGTGCCTGCCTGGGCTGCGCAATTCCCATGGTTGCGCCCACCGACGGCAAGAAATACCTGCGGGTCTGCGCGGATGGGCCCGTATTTGACCTCGAAGAGGTGGTGCTGTCGTGACACGAAACCTCGCGATACAGTTTGGATCCCTCGCGCTTAAGAATCCACTGGTGGCGGTGTCGGGCACCTTCGGATACGGTTTTGATTATGAACCCGTCCTGTGTCCGGAGGACTTCGGAGCCATCGTCGTCAAGGGTACTTCTATCACGCCGTGGCCAGGAAATCCTCCCCCGAGAATCGTGGAAACCCCCTCCGGCATGTTGAACGCGATCGGGTTGGAGAATCCCGGGGTTGACGTGCTAATCGAGGAGTATTTGCCCCGCCTCGCTGCGCGCGATACCCGCATCATCGTCAACGTGGTGGGCAAGACCGTAGACGAATATGTTGCCGTGGCAGAGCGCCTGCGCGGTCACGAAGCCGTCGATGCGCTGGAGCTGAACATCAGCTGCCCGAACGTGGACGCCGGTGGCATGAGTTTTGGTACGTCACCCTCGGAAACCGAGCGGCTCGTCGGTGCGGTCCGGGATGTCACCGGGGCACCGCTCATCGTCAAGCTGACGCCCAATATCACGGACATTGCCGGGATCGCCCGGGCGGCGGAGTCGGCCGGAGCCGATGCGCTGAGCCTGATCAACACACTACTCGGTATGGCAATCGATGTGGAAGCGGAAAAACCCGTACTCGCGAACGTGGTCGGCGGTCTGTCGGGTCCGGCCATACGCCCGGTGGCGCTTCGCTGTGTTTATCAGGTCCGTGCCGCGACATCCCTCCCCATCATGGGACTCGGTGGCGTCGAGTCCGCGCAGGACGTGCTGGCCTTTATCCTCGCGGGTGCTTCGGCCGTCGGCATCGGCACGGCGATATTCCGCGATCCACGGTTGCCCGAGCAGATCATACATGACCTCCAGGCGTATCGTGCGCGATACGATGCTTGGCCGGTTGGGAGGGCACATCAATGAACCCAAACGAGCGCATTATCGTCGCGTTGGATACCCCGGATCTGCAAAAGGCTTCGCAACTCGTCGAACGCCTTTCACCCGAGATTCGCCACTTCAAGACCGGCCTAGAATTCTTTTGTCGACAGGGACCACAGGGGGTTTTGGACCTAAAGCGCAGGGGTGCAGAAGTATTCCTGGATCTGAAGTTACACGACATTCCCAACACGGTGCGCGGTGCTGCGCGGGGCCTCGCGGGACTTGGGGTATGGATGACCAACGTCCACGCTTCCGGTGGCATTGAGATGATGCGGATCGCCCGCGAACAACTCCCGAATGCCCTTCTTTTGGCCGTGACCGTGCTCACCAGCTTTGACGAGGATACCTTTCGATCACACGTGGGTACATCCGAGTCGGTGGAGGATACCGTGTCTCGATGGGCATTGGCGACGAAAGAGGCGGGTCTCGACGGTGTCGTGTGCTCGCCGAGGGAAGTCGAGATCGTGCGCGAGGCGGTGGGAGAAGGTTTTCTAATCGTCACGCCCGGCATTCGCCCCGCGTGGGCGGCCAAGGGAGACCAGCGACGGATCACAACGCCCGCAAAAGCCCTGGCATTGGGTTCCGACTACCTGGTTATCGGACGTCCAATCACCGGTGCAGATGATCCACTGCATGCCGCAAGGAAGATCGTCCGCGAGATGCGGGAGAACGAAGGGAGCATGGAATAATGGGTGACTATACCAACTGGGATCAGCTGGAGGACATTCACGAGGATCAGATCATCGAAACCTTCAAGGATACGGGTGTATTGCTAGAGGGCCATTTCCGTCTCACATCAGGCAAGCACAGTCCCCGCTTTCTGCAGTGTGCCCGGGTGTTGCGATTTCCCGAGCATGCGGCGCCCCTTACGGGCTTGATGGCGCGGCCATTTCGGGACATGAAGATCGACAAGGTGGTCGGGCCAGCGCTGGGTGGCATTATCCTCAGCTACGAAGTAGCCCGCTGGCTCAACACCGAGGCGATCTTCACCGAGAGACAGGACGGCGAGATGCGGCTTCGCCGGGGATTCTCCATCCAGCCCGGGGAACGGGTGCTCGTCGTCGAGGATGCCATGTCGACCGGGGGTTCGGTGAATGCCGTCATGGAAATCTGTTCACAGCGACAGGCGGATATCGTGGGTGTCAGCGTCCTGGTCGATCGCAGCGGAGGAAAGACCGAATTCGGTGTTCCGCTAGAGGCGGTGGTGAACCTCGATATCCCGGCTTATTCGCCGGCCGATTGTCCGCTTTGCCGCGAGGGTATTCCGCTGACCTATCCGAAGGACCTCGGCATGTAGGGTGAGGGCCCCAATCCGCTCGTAGAAAGGCCCTCTTTCCTCCCTATCCGCTAGGATGTGGGGGTAACAAAGAGGGTCTTTTCGTTTCGATATATGACCATGCCGGGACGTGCACCCTTGGGTTTTGTGACGTGCTTGACCAGCGTGAAATCTACGGCGACGTTGCTCGAATCCCGCGCTGCACTGTGTTGGGCAGCCACTTCGGCCGCCTCCTGGAGGATATGGGGTGGCGGGAGGGCTTCGTCCCACGGGCCGGGGAGGATGACGTGAGACCCGGGCAAATCCTTCACGTGGAACCATAGGTCATGGTCGGAAGCGAGGCGCATGGTAAGGTGATCGTTGCCGCGGCTGTTCTTCCCGACAAGGACCTCGTGGCCCGAGGGAAGGGCCTGGCGCAAGGGCTCGGGTGATGGTTGCTTTCGTCTGCGGGGCGGTGCCTGCTCCTTTCCGTATCCGGCGGCGGCGACTTCAGCTTCGAGGGCGTCGAGGGCCGGGAGAGATCCCGCGAGGTCCAGCTCGTACAATAGGTCCTGGATATAGCGAATCTCCCGCTCGGTTGCCCGAACCTGGCGCTTGGCCTTCTTCTCGGTCCGCTGCAGTCGCCGATACTGGTGAAAGAATCGCGCGGCATTCTCCGAAGGCGTTCTTCGGGGGTCGAGGGTGATCTCTCGTGGCGTCCCCCCGGCGTAATAGTCGGGGACCTCGACCTTGCGGGCGCCGGTGGGAACCTGGTGCATGTATGCCGTGAGCAACTCGCCTTGCACGCGCTTCTCCTCGGCGGAATCTGCTCGTGAAAGGTCCTCCATTTGCTTTTTGCGCTTCTTGCGCGCTGCCTTCAATGCATCGGTCAGCGTCCGCTGCAGCCGCGCCCTCCTGCTGCGAATGCCGGTGATGGCATCGACGAGGGCAAAGTACGCATCCATGGCAGCGGAGGGACGCGATGTGCTGCGGCAATGGGCATGGGACGGTGGACACTCCTCGACCAGTAGGCCATAACATTCGGGGGCGGGGATACGAAGCGGTTGCTCGGGATTCACGGTGCAGATCCACGGTTGCCAGCGGCCCTTTTCGAGGTTTTCGCCCAGTTGCTGGAGGTGTTGCACGAGTGGATCTAGTACCCGCGAATCCGCTGGAAGCGGGTCGTTTGGATCGCAACCGATGTGCGCGAGAATTCTCCGCAGTCCCTGGGGTCCGGGTCCATCGATTCGACGGACGATATGCAGCCAGGCCGGTGTTTCATCGTCGCGCCCCTCGAGAAGACCCCGCTGCGTGACTTCTGCTGGTGAGATGGTATTGCGTGCCGGGGGCAGTCGGTACGGATGGCCCGGCAGGACCGATCTGTGGGCGTTTCGATCTGCCGAGACAAAGCGCATCGCGGTGAGGATCTTATCCTCGTCTCCAGGGTGAACCAGGATCACGTTGCTATTCCTCCCCATGGTCTCCACCATCAGTACCAGGGGATATTCATGTCCCAGCGCATCCCGCGCGGACAGCGAAATGCGGCACATGCGGTCCAGCCCGATTTGCTCGAATCCCTCGATGCGGGCACGGAGAATGTGCTTTCGCAGGTTCATCACAAACGCACCCGGGTGATCGGGATGGGTAAACTTGCGAAACGTCCGCTGGATACGGGCATCCTCTCGGCGGATTGATAACAGGATCTCGGCGCTGCCGCCCCTGCCATGTGTAAAAAGCAATAGCTCCCCGGATCGATTGGTCGTGTGAATCCTCGCGATCCGATTGCCAACCAGCGCCCGGAGCTCGTCCAGGTTGGCGGCGAGGGCGATTGCGTCAAATGCCATAGCGATCACGTCTCCCCAGGTGGCTTCTGTCGTCTCGTCCACGTTGCTAATGATAGTGCGCGCACTGCCCGATGAGCAATCCCGTCCGCGTGCGAGCAAACCGCCAAAATTGACAGCTATCACCAGCAGGGATATTCTATGGATGAATATCGCATTTCTGATCCCACCGAGGATCCCGCTCGGATCGTGCATATTGAACGGCAAGGGGGTTCCCCATGACGCGAGAGGTGCCCAAGAAACGGTTTACTGTCATAGGTGCCGGCGGCGGCGGCCAGGCCATGGCCGGATACCTGGCGTTGAAAGGTTTCGAAACCAGCCTTTACAACCGGAGCATCGAGCGCCTAGAAGCCCTGGTACGTGAAGACGGTGTGTATGTAGAGGGTGAAGTGACCGGCTTTGCTCCACTTCGGCAAATCACATCGGATATTGGTGCCGCACTGGATGCCTCGGATGTCGTGATGGTGGTGGTCCCGGCCTCGGGCCACCGGGCGATCGCGGCCAAATGTGCACCGTATCTCCGGCCTGATCATATCGTCATACTGAATCCAGGCCGAACCGGTGGTGCGCTGGAATTTCGCTTCGTGCTGGATGGTTTTGGGGCCCCCCGGGAAACCCTTGTGGCGGAGGCGCAAACGTTCATCTTCGCCAGTCGGGTGGTCGGATCGGCGCGCGCCCGGATATACGGAATCAAGCGCGTTGTCCCCGTCGCCGCCCTTCCGGCGCGACGGACTGCCCAGGCCCTCGAGACCGTGCGAGAGGCCTTCCCGGAGTTCGTGGCGGCCGAAAGCGTTCTCCAGACCAGTTTCGACAATATCGGTGCAATCTTTCATCCGGCACCCACCATCCTAAACGCGGCAAGGATCGAGTCTGGCACTCCCTTCGAGTATTACGTGGAAGGTGTCAGTCCGTCGGTGGGGGAAGTACTTGAGCAGATGGACCGGGAGCGGCGTGAGGTGGCTCGTGCACTGGGAGTGAAACCCCAGTCGGCCGTGGACTTCTTGCGGGCCGCCTACGGCGTCGAAGCGCAGAGCCTCTATCATGCCATGCGGACGAACCCGGGTTACGCCGGTATCGTGGCCCCTGGTTCGCTTCGGCACCGCTATATTAGCGAGGATGTCCCGGCGAGCCTGGTACCGATGGCTTCCTTTGGAGACCTGCTCGGTGTCCCAACACCGACCATCAAGGCCATGATTCACCTGGCGTGCATCATCCATAACGTCGATTACTGGAGCCGTGGTCGAACCATCAACCGGTTGGGCTTGTCAGGCCGCGTCGCGGATGAGATCAAAGAAATCGTGCTGGAAGGGGAGAGGGGGCGGTTGTGCGGATGAACACGAAGAGCGCTGGGACCTTTATTCTCGCGGCGACTCTGGGGGACTGCGTGCACGTGGCGGGGATATTGAACTTTCTCCGCCTGGCAGAGGCGCAGGGATACCGGACGCACTTTATGGGCACGCGCACCAGCACCGATGAGCTGGTTGAGGCGGCGCTTGAGTCCGATCCCGATATTATTGCACTCAGTTTCCGACTGTCACCGGAGGTCGCGGAGGGCTTGCTCAACGATCTCGCCGATGCACTTCGGGAAGCCGGCCTGGAGGATAAGCGATTGGTATTCGGTGGTACCGCACCGGTTTGCCGAGTGGCGCAGCAATCCGGGCTATTCGAGCGGGTGTTCGACGGTGCGAGCTCCGTGGATGAGATACTGGCGTTCTTGGGTGCTGAGGCCGGTGAGGATGTCGATATTCGGCCACCACAGGATCTCATAGAGCGCATCAAGGCGCGTGCGCCGCACCCGATTATCCGGCACCACTATGGTCGGCCGTCCCTCGATGAGACGGTGAGCGGGATCGCGCATATTGCCGAATCGGGACTCGTCGATGTCATTTCCATCGGTCCGGATCAGAATGCACAGGCCGCATTCTTTCGGCCAGATGAGCAGGATCCTCGCCAGGATGGTGCCGGCGGCGTCCCGGTGCGCACCCCGGGAGATCTGTCGAGGCTATACGATGCGACACGACGCGGAAACCATCCATTACTCCGTTGCTACAGCGGCACACAAGATGTAGAGCGCTTCGCCGGAGTGTTGTTGGAAACCATACGGAATGCATGGGCTGCAGTGCCCCTCTTCTGGTATAACATCCTCGACGGCCGCGGCCCGAGGGAAGTCGAGGTGTCGATCGCGGAATCTCGGGACCTGATGCGCTGGCACGGCGAACGCGGCGTCCCGGTCGAGGTCAACGAGGCACATCATTGGAGTCTCCGCGATGCACCGGACGTCGTGGCGGTGGTGGCGGCATATCTCGCGGCCCTCAATGCACGAGATGCAGGGGTCCAAGACTATATCGCGCAGCTGATGTTTAACACACCCCCGGGAACGTCGTTTGCCATGGACGTGGCCAAGATGCGGGCGAAGCTCGATCTCATCGAGACACTCGAACGCCCGGGATTCCGTGTGTGGCGGCAGGTAAGGACTGGTTTGTTCAGCTTTCCCGCGGATCCGGACATGGCCCGGGGCCAGCTGGCCTACTCGACGGTCGCGCAAATGGCCATGCGCCCCCATATTGTCCACGTTGTGAGCTACACAGAAGCGGACCACGCAGCGAATGCCGAGGAAGTCGTGGAGAGTGTGAAGATCGCCCGGCAGGTCATTCGCGAGACGTTGTTCGGTCTGCCCGACGTTTTCGGGGATGCGCGCGTAAGAGAGCGCAGGGACTCCCTGGTGGCAGACGCCCGCCGCCTGCTCGATGCAATTCGCGCGCTGGCCCCGCAGCAGGAGGATGCCCTTACGGATCCCGTCGTATTGGCGCGGGCTGTCAAACTGGGTCTTTTGGATGCACCACAGTTGCGGGGCAATCCCGCGGCGTCGGGTGAGGTGCAGACGCGGATGATCGAGGGGGCTTGCGTGGCCGTGGACCCGGATAGCGGGAGGCCCATTGATGAGGCGACGCGACTTCAACGCCTCATCGGCTAGACTCTTGTATCCGGTGATCCCGGGTTTCAGGACGGAAGGATTCCCGGGAGATGGGGTGTTCTTCGCCTTTTTTGACAAAAGGATGAGAGTGAAGGGTGTGCCATGAGACTCTCTTTTACCAAGATGCACGCAGCGGGCAACGATTACATCTACGTCGATGGCATAGAGCGTCGACTACCGTACGTGGACTGGCCCCGGCTCGCGGTGGCGCTCTCGCGGCGTCGATTCGCTGTGGGAGCCGATGGGATCATCCTGATTCTGCCGTCGGAGCGGGCAGACTTTCGCATGCATCTTTTCAATGCCGACGGTAGCGTGGGGGACATGTGCGGAAACGGGGTTCGCTGTGTCGGTGCTTTTGCCTGGAATCGGGGGTTTATCGGGGTAGATCGTTTTGGTGTCGAAACGCGTGAGGGTATTGTCACCGTCGAGGTGCGCCCCGAGGCAGGCGAGCTGCACGTGGGAGCGGATATGACACCGCCGAGATTTCTCCGCTCGCAAATCCCCATGACCGGTGATCCGGCGAAGGAGGCCCTGGAGGTTCGCCTACAACTGCTTGACCGTTCGGTTCCGATCAGTGCCCTCCGCGTCGGAAACCCCCATTGTGTGATCTTCGTTCGCGACGTCGACGGCATCGACCTCGACTCCCTGGGCCCGATGATCGAAAACCATGAGGCCTTCCCCGAGAGGACGAACGTCGAGTTTGCCGAGGTAGAGAGCCCCGATCGGATCCGGGCCCGGGTTTGGGAACGGGGGTCCGGGATCACGTTTTCCTGCGGAACGGGTGCCTGTGCGGTCGCCGTGGCGGCCATGCGGGCCGGTCGGTGTAACAGGGAGGTCCTCGTCCGGATGCCCGGGGGTAATCTCGATGTACGATGGGATGGCGAAGAGGGATTGTTCCTCGGCGGGCGGGTGCACGAAGTGTATCGTGGATCCGTCGAACTCACCGCGGAATACCTGCTCGAGGATGGGAACTCCAGTTCCGGGGGGTCATAGTAAGTGAATTTTTTGGCATTGCGGCATATCGGTAGGCTCCGGGAAGTCCTGATGATCCTGGCGCGCCGGGGATATGCGCACCTGGTCGCCCGGCTTCCCGTGCCCTTCAACCTGCCCGCGCTGCAGCGCAGGCGCAGGTTGGCACCGCTGCCCGAAGAGACCCGCCTTGCACTTGAGGAGCTGGGTCCCACGTTCGTGAAGATCGGGCAGATTGCCAGTACCCGGCGAGACCTGTTGCCGGGTGAGTTCGTGCGGGAATTGTCGTTGTTGCAGGATACGGTCAAACCATTTGCCAAAGAGGAAGTCCTTCGGATCATTGGCGAAGACCTCGGGCAAGATGTAGAGGACTTGTTCGAGCGCTTCGACCGTGAACCGCTGGGCAGCGCTTCCATCGCACAGGTCCACGCGGCAAGATATCGCGGGCGTGAGGTGGTGGTGAAGGTGCGCCGCCCGGGCATCGAGAGCCAGGTCTCCGAAGACATCCAGATCATGGAAGCCCTGGCTCGCCTCCTGCATGATCATATTTCGGAGACGCGCATCTACGACCTTCCCGGGCTGGCCCGGGAACTGGGCCGCGCTCTGCGCGGCGAGCTGAACTTTCGTCGCGAAGCGGACGCGCTGGACCTCTTCGCACGCGGGTTCGAAGATTGGAACACCGTTCGCATCCCCCGGGTATATCGGGATGCATCGTCCCGGCGGGTGATCACCATGGATCGCTTGTATGGGCAGCGGGTGTATCACCTGGAGGACATACCCGAGGACCGGAGGCGGACCCTGGCGCGTCGTGCGCTGGAGATGTCTTTTCACCAGTTCTTCGACCTGGGCTTTTTTCACGCCGATCCGCATCCGGGTAACCTCCTGGTGATGAACGGGGATGTCCTGGGCCTGGTCGACTTCGGTCGCATCGGCGTGGTCGATGACAGGATGGAGGCGCGCCTCGCAGAACTCATGGCCGGGATCATCGACCGCGACTACCCCCTGATCACCGATGTGGTATTGGACATCGCACGCCCCGTCGGGGAGGTCGATGAGCTCCGGTTGCTGCGCGACCTGACCGAGCTCGTCGAGTTCAACTACCAAAAGTCCGTGGACCAGATCAGCGTGGGGGATATCCTGACGGACCTGCTCGATCTACTGCAGCGGCATCGTTTGGTGGTTTCGGGGGATTACATCACCCTCGTCGGTGCCGTGATCACGGCCGAGTCGTCCGCGAATGCGCTCTACCCGGGCCTGAATCCCGTCCAAGAGATGGCACCACACGTCCGAGGGGCACTGAGGCGGCGTTTGCTCCCGAAAGCCCTAGGGAGGCGCGCGCGGCGTGCGGGGAGACGGGTCGTGCGGGATGCCGAGGATGTATCGCGCGATCTCGTGAATCTCATTTCACAGGCTCGAAAGGGCGACTTCACCCTTCGTTTTCGTCACGTGGGACTGGAGAGTTTCCTCTTCGGACTGGAAAAGATCTCGCGTCGGCTTACCACGGGATTGATCACGGCGGCCCTGATCATCGCCGGTTCCCTGATTATCGGGATCGATCGACCGCCGTTGCTGTTTGGATATCCTGCCCTGGGGATGATGGCCCTCTTTGTTGCGGCCATCCTCGGGCTGTGGCTACTCTTTGTCGGGAGGTGACAACTTGACGACGCAAAGTATGACGGGCTTTGGAAGCGCAACGAAGCGGATCGATTCCACGACACTCGCGGTGGAGGTTCGAAGTCTCAATCACCGGTTCCTGGAGGTTTTCGTGCACCTCGCCCCGGAACTCCCGCGGGAGTGGGAGGCTCTGAGTCGGAAGCGCATCGAGAAAAGACTAGCCAGGGGGCGAGTAGACGTCTATATAGAGACGAAACGCAGTGCAGAGCAGCATACGCCGCTGCGCGTTGACAGCACTCTGGCCGGCGCATATCATATTGCCTTGCAGGAACTGGCCGAAGAGCGACAATTGCCCCTCGATCTGAAGGTCCTGGACTTGGCGTCACTTCCCGGCGTAATCGAACTGGAAGAGACCCTGCCCGAGCCGGAGGCGATGGAGCCGGAGTTCACGGAGACCCTGGACACCGCGATTGAAGAACTCGTCGACATGAGGAGGCGCGAGGGATCTACCCTCGAAAGCGTGATGCGGCAGCTTTGCGGTAGATTCCAGGAATGCGTCGAAGCGATTGAAGGGGCGGCAACCGAACTACAGCAACAGAGGTATTCGTTGCTGCTAGAACGGGTTGAGAAGCTGCTCGCGGATAGCGAGGTAGAAGTTCCAGACGTTGCCGGGGAAGTTGCCCTGATCGCCCAACGCAGTAGCGTTTCCGAGGAACTTGAGCGACTGAACAGCCACTTGAAACAGCTTGGGGAAGTACTAGACGATACACGACCCAAGGGGCGTAGACTCGATTTTTTGATCGGCGAAATGGGACGTGAGAGCAACACGGTGGCGGCGAAGATCGCCGACGCAAAGCGCAACCAGGTCGCGCTCGATATGAAGGCATACCTAGAGGACATGCGAGAACAAGCGCGAAATATCGAATGAATGCAGGGAGGGCTATGATGAATGGAGTCATCCTCGTGAACATAGGATTCGGGAACATGGTGTCCGCCAACCGGGTGGTCGCCATCGTCAGTCCCGAGTCTGCGCCCATCAAAAGAACGATCAGTGAAGCGCGTGCCGATGGCAAACTCATTGATGCCACATACGGTCGTCGGACCCGGGCGGTTATCATCACCGATAGCGGCCACGTGGTCCTCTCCGCCGTGCAACCGGAAACGGTTGCCGGCCGCCTGCAGGTGCAACAGCGGGGCGGAGAAATTGAAGAATAGGTTGCACGAACGCCCCGGGGATGACGCCCCGGGGCGATTCCCGCTCTCCGAAAGGATGGCAAGAGATCTCTCATGATTGATGCGATGGATCGAGACAGACATTTCACTTCCTATGACGACCTGATCGTCGCTGGCCACAACAAGTACGCCCTGACCATCGCGGTGGCGCGTCGTGCCCGTCAGATCCACGATGGATCCCGTGTCCTGGTCGAAACCGATGCCTCTAAATCGGTGACGGCTGCACTCCAAGAGATTCTCCACGAGCAGATTCATTACGGAACGGACGTTGAACAGGCACTTCCGGATGCGGATGAAGATGATGACGAGCCGGACCCGGAGGACGCGCCGACACCGGGGCAATCGGAAGCCGAGGAGGCTGCAGTTGAAGCCGCGGCACCTCCTGCATCCGGGGACCCGGATGCCACTGAAGTACCGGAGCCTCCCCCGCAGGCGTAGACGGCTGGGGACTCCTTTGGAGTGGACAATTGGCCGGAGGAGTGAATGCTTTTGCATCCGAAGGACTTGCGCGATACCAATATCCTGCTCGGCGTAAGCGGATGTATCGCCGCGTATAAGGCTCTTGAAGTCGTGAGTCGCCTGCGCAAGCGCGGGGCGAGCGTGTCAGTGGTCATGACGGATGCCGCAACGAGGCTGGTATCCCCGCTGAGCTTCCAAACGCTCTCCGATTCCCCGGTGTATACCCGCATGTTCGAGGCGCCCAAGCAATGGAACGTGGAGCATATCGCCCTGGCCGAGTGGGCGGATCTCATGGTGGTTGCCCCGGCCACCGGAAACATCCTGGCGAAGGCTGCCGGAGGTATTGCGGACGACTATCTAAGCACCCTTCTACTCGCGTTCGCAGGTCCCAAGGTCGTCTCGCCCGCGATGAATACCCACATGTGGCAAAACCCCGCGACCACCCGCAACGTGGAGGTACTCCGGCGTGATGGGTATTTCGTAATCGAGCCCGACACGGGCCGGCTGGCGTCCGGTGCGGAAGGGCCCGGCCGTTTTCCCGAGCCCCGGGATGTGGTCGAAGAAATCTCGAGCTTCTATCATAGCGATCGTGCCCTGGCGGGGAGGCGGGTACTGGTAACCGCCGGCCCTACCCGGGAATATTTTGATCCCGTACGATTCCTATCCAACCCATCGAGTGGCCGGATGGGCTACGCCATCGCCCGGGCTGCCCGGGAGCGTGGGGCCGAAGTGGTGCTCGTCAGTGGGCCTACCGATTTGCCGTCGCCGAGGGGTGTCGAAACGATATCGGTAGTCTCGGCCGAGCAGATGCATGAGGCGTGTCTCGCGAGCTGGGCCGAGACGGATATTCTGTTCATGACGGCTGCAGTGGTAGACTGTCGCCCGGCGGCATATTCCGGGGTCAAGGCGAAAAAGGATCAAGATGCCCTGCTCGGAGAGGTTGTCCCCACGCCCGACATTTTGACTGCGCTTGGAGAAGACAAGGGGTCTCGATTCCTGGTCGGTTTCGCGGCCGAGACCGAGGCGGAGGAGGGGCTGATCAGTGCCCGTAGAAAACTGCGCAAAAAGCACGTGGACATGATCGTGCTCAATCGCGTGGGCGGCCCGCAATCCGCTTTCGGAGATGACCACAATGCGGTCCGGGTGCTCGCGCGCTCCGGCGAGGAAGATCTCCCCCGTGAACATAAGCGGATCCTGGCCCGACAGCTGGTGGACCGGGTGGTGCGGGCGCTGCCCGGGCGGGACATGTGATGTCCCCGCAAGCGTACCCGTATGTGCAGGTTGCCGTAGATGTGCCCCTGGGCGCCCATCAGATTATTCCAAACCCCGAGTTTTCTCGGTTCGATTATCGAGTGGCGCGTGGTCAACGGCTGATGCCCGGCCATGTCGTGACCGTTCCCTTTGGTCCGCGCACGGTCCTGGGTTTCGTGCTGGAAGGCATCCAGGAACCATCGGTGGACCCGGATTCCGTGCGTGAGGTGTCCGATCTGCTTTGGGAAGACCCGCTTTTCGGTGAGCATGAGCTGGCGGTCGCCCGATGGATGGCCGCACATTACCTGTGCCGGCCCGTGGATGCGTTGAAACTTTTCTTACCGCCCCGTATGGAACCGGGAAAGAAAGTGTTTCCCCGCCCGCCGCGAAGACTCGAGGCGACGAACCGGTGGCCCCAGGATGCCAAAGAACTACGGGGTGCCCCTGCCCAGTCTGACATCATGACAACCGTTTTTCGCCTGGAGTATCCCCCCACCAAGACGGAGCTCGCCAGGGCGGCGGGAAGGAGCCCGGGTGCGGTGGATGCCCTTCTCCAGCGCCGATTCCTGCGCTATACGGATGGCGGCAGCGCGCATCCGCCCGTGCACGATTCCGATGGTTTTCTGCCGGGCCACGACCTGACCCCCGCGCAGGCGGATGCCCTCTCCGGCGTGATCGGCTCCATGGATGCGGAGGGTGGCACCGTCCTACTTAACGGAGTCACCGGTAGCGGAAAGACGGAAGTCTACCTGCGGGCCATGGTGCACGCCCTTCGAGCCGGCGGCAGCGCACTTTTGCTCGTTCCCGAGATTTCGCTGACCCCCCAGATGATCGATCGGGTGACCGAACGACTCAACGAACCGGTCGGGGTATTTCACAGTGACCTCTCCCCGGCAGAGCGGAGCCGGGCCTGGTTGCGCATGCATCGTGGCGAATTGCGGGTTGCCCTGGGCCCGCGATCGGCCGTATTTGCCCCATGTCCCAATCTTTCGCTCATCGTCATGGATGAAGAGCACGAGACGAGTTACAAACAAGACGTGACACCGCGGTATCACGCGCGTGCGGTTGCCCTTGCACGCGCCCGCGAAACCGGTGCAACGGTGGTGCTCGGATCGGCCACGCCTTCGATAGAGAGTTATCGGCGCGCAGAAGCGGGGACTTTTCGCGTATTCGATCTCCCCAAGCGCGTGGCGGGGACGGATCCCCCTTTGCCGCGCCTGGTCGACATGCGCGAGGAGCGCGCAACGGGGAATCGGAGCGTATTCAGCCATGCGTTGCATGATGCGTTGCAGTTGCGCCTCAACCGAGGGGAGCAGACCGTGCTATTTTTGAACCAGCGGGGCTACTCGTCTTTCATCATGTGTCCCGATTGTGGTACGGCGCTGCGGTGTCGCTCCTGCAGTGTGACCCTCACATACCACCGCGACGGCCGACTCGAATGCCATTACTGCGGTGCCCGCGGTGCGCCCCCGCAAAGGTGCCCTATCTGCGGTGGATACCACCTCGCCCGCCGCGGACTCGGAACGCAAAAGGTCGAGGCGGCGGTTCATGCGGCGTTCCCGGGTGCGCGGGTCCAGCGCATGGATACGGATTCGGTTCAGCGGCGCGGCACGCGCGAGCAGATCTATCGCGCGTTCGTATCCGGGGATGTCGATGTATTGGTTGGCACGCAAATGATCGCCAAGGGATGGGATGTTCCCGCGGTGTCGCTGGTGGGAATAATCGATGCGGATACGGCGCTTCATATGCCCGATTTCCGCGGGGCAGAGCGCACGTTTCAGCTGATTACCCAGGTGGCCGGGCGCGCCGGCAGAGGGGACGTTCCAGGCGAAGTCATCGTCCAGACGTGGAATCCCGATCACCCGGCCCTGGTGGCAGCCCGATCGGCGGATCTGCCCGCGTTCTATCAGCGAGAGATCGAGACGCGCCGCGAGGCAAATTATCCGCCCTTTGTCGCACTCTCTCGAGTCATTGTACGCGGTGCTCGCGATGATGCGGTGTGTGGATTCGCCGAGAAGGTCGCCGATGCGCTGCGTGCATTCGGCGACGGAGACGACACCGTCGAGATCCTCGGGCCCGCCGCCGCACCACTGAAGCGGATACGGGGTGAATTTCGCCGCCACATATTCGTCAAGATGCGCAAAGAGACTTCTCCCGGCGCTTGGCTGCGTCGGGCACTGGGATGCATGGGGCGGAAGGACGATGACCCCCGGGTGATCGTCGACGTAGACCCGGTCAACATGATGTAGTACCCTCAATCTCGGAGGCGAAGCACGATGGAAGTCATTGGAACGATCGTACCACCGCAGGATCGTTTACCCCTTGTTCCCAGCCAGGATTCGGTGCTGCGGGATGGGGCGCGACCGGTGAAGCATTTCGATGATGCGTTGGCTGATCTCTTGGAGAAGATGAGAGGCACCATGGAACACGAGGGTGGGGTCGGCCTCGCTGCACCCCAGGTGGGGATCCCAAAGCGGGTGGTGGTTACCAGATATGACGAGGTCGTCCATGAGCTCGTAAACCCCGAGATCGTGAAGGAGGAAGGGAAGCAGGAGGGCTACGAGGGATGCCTGAGTGTCCCCGGCTACATGGGCGAGGTAGAACGTCCGGCGCGCCTCCGGTTGCGCTACCAGGACCGGGAGGGCAAGACGCGCTGGTTGGATGCCGAGGACTGGGGTGCCCGGGTCCTTGCGCATGAACTCGATCATCTCGACGGACAACTGTTCGTCGACTGTAGTGCCCGTGTGCTGCGCCTGCGCCCTGAACTTGGCCTGCGCATCGTGTTCATGGGTACACCCGCGTTTGCCGATGGCATATTGGAAGATATGCTCGGCGATGGCTACAAGGTGGTCGGTGTGGTCACGGCACCGGATCGTCCCCGGGGCCGTGGGCAGCGTATCCGTCCCTCCCCGGTGAAGATGACTGCACTGGACGCAGGCGTGCCGATTCTTCAGCCCTCGGGTTCCGAAGATGAGCCCGCGCTGGTTCAATACCTGGGTTGGCTCGAGCCGGATCTCATCGTCACTGCTGCCTACGGGAGAATTCTTAAGCCCGAGGTGCTGGCCGCTCCGCGCATCGGCAGCATTAACCTGCATGCATCCCTTCTCCCGCGGTATCGTGGAGCGGCCCCCATACAGCGACAGATCCTCGCCGGCGAGCAATACACGGGAGTGACGGTCTATTGGATGGACGAGGGCATGGACTCCGGCCCCATCATTCATCAGCGCACACTGCAACTGGACGAGGGGACCGATGGCGGTACGTTGCACGACCGGCTCGCGGAAGTGGGCTCGGAGGCGCTAAGAGAAGCGATCGCGATGATCGCCGGCGGAGATGCCCCGGCCCAGCCGCAGGATGAGGCCTGTGCCACCTACGCCCCCAAGATCGAAAAGGGGGAGAATACGATCGCGTGGGAGAGACCGGCCGAGGATATATTACGGCAGATCCGCGCCTTTAGCCCGAGGCCCGGTGCCCAGACGTGGTGGCTGGGTCGAAGATTGAAGATATTGGACGCCGAGCTGTACTCCCACGATGATGCCCAACCGGGAGAGATTATCGCGGTGGGCGATGGTGATATAATAATTGGTACCGGTTCCGGGCGATTGCGTTTGAAACGCCTGCAACCGGAAGGAGGTCGCCCCATGTCAGCGGCGGATTTTCTGATGGGATACGACCTGCATCCGGGCCAGGTACTCGGGAAGGGGTGACGCGTGTGATTACCGATGGGGCGGGTGAAGACGCCGGAGACATCAAGGTCCTCTCGGAGGGTCGTCGCAAGCGCATCTTCGTACAGCTCGCCGCCGCATCGGCGGTGATCATAGGCGGTCTCCTCCTTATCCTGGCCTTCTTGATGGTGCGGCAGGCAGAGGTCATTCGCGGGGCACTCGTATTCGTCTTGCAGGCGGGCACGGCAACCTTCTTGGCCGTGGCGGTGGTCACGCTCGGGGCGATCGTAGTGCTGATACTGACCGGCATCCACTCGGGGTACTGGGAACGCGTCGTTCGCCCGCTGGTCGTCCGTCTCATGCTGCCGCTCGCCGTAGGCGTCGGGCGCCTTATCGGCATTAGTCGGGACGAGGTGCAGGGTTCGTTCCTATCAGTCAATAATGCCCTGATCTCCGGTCGTGGACGGGCCCGGCTGCGCCCGTCCGAAGTCCTCGTACTGCTACCGCGTTGCCTGCAGTGGGCGGATTGCCCCCACAAGGTCAGCCAGGAAGTCCATCGCTGCCGGCGATGCGGGCGCTGCGCGCTCGGTGAGATCGTCGAGGAGACAGAAGCGCTCGGCGTCGCCACCTTCGTATCTACCGGCGGCACACAGGCGCGCCGCCTGGTGAAGCAGCTTCGTCCCAAGGTGATCGTGGCCGTGGCCTGCGAGCGGGAGTTGACCGAGGGTATTCGGGATGTGGGGAATATTCCTGTCATTGCGGTGATCGCTGACCGTCCCGAGGGCCCCTGTTTCAACACCGATGTCGATCCCGGGTGCATTACGCTTGCGATCCGCGAGTTGATCGAAGAAGGGGTGCAATCCAACGGTGTTCATGTTTGATCCGATGTACTTTATCCTGATCATCCCCGCACTGCTGCTTGCCAGCTGGGCGCAATCGAAGGTCAAGGGTGCATTCGAACGAAACGCCCGCATTCGGGCCTCCAGTGGAGTAACCGGAGCCGATGCCGCCCGTAGGATCCTCGATCGTGCCGGTCTTTCGGAGGTCGTGGTCGAACCCCTCGGGCGAGGGGGATTGGGGGATCACTACGATCCGCGATCCCGGAGGGTTCGCCTGTCCCAGGATGTCTACGGCGGCCGCTCCCTCGCCGCCCTCGGTGTCGCCGCCCACGAGGCCGGCCATGCCTTGCAGCATGCCGGTGGTTACGTGTGGCTGGGATTGCGTAACGCCATCATCCCGGTCACACAGTTTGGATCCCAGCTGGCATTTCCGCTGTTTTTCATCGGCTTGCTCTTTCAAGGAGAAATGCTTATGACGCTGGGCATCGCCTTCTTCGCTTTCGCCGTCGCATTCCAAATTATTACGCTGCCGGTGGAGTACAATGCCTCCGGCCGGGCCATGCATCTACTGGAGGCAGAAGGTTTTATCACGCGCTCTGAGGCACCCGGCGTTCGCGAGGTATTGAATGCTGCGGCCCTTACGTACCTGGCTGCCGCACTCATGGCCATCATGCAGTTGGTATATCTCCTGCTATTGAGGGGGAGAAGACGCTGAGTGCTACGACCCCTCGCGAGATTGCCCTCAGGGTGCTATTGCGTGTCGAGGAAGGTGCCTGGACCACCGAGGTATTGCAGGCTACCCTAGAAGATGGGAGACTGGATGCCCGCGGACGCGCCCTGGCGACCGCGCTCACCTCGGGCACCATCCGCCGGAGGTTACAGCTCGACCACGTCATCTCGCAGTTTAGCAAAACGCCCATCGAAAAGATGGATCGAGAGGTGCGCAACGTCCTCCGGCTCGGCGTCTATCAAATCATGCATACCCGGATACCCGGTTACGCGGCGTGCAACAGCGCCGTGGAGTTGATCCGTCGAACGCCCAAGGCACATGCCAGTGGCTTCATTAATGGTATCCTCCGGAGTGTCCTGCGCGGCCTCGATTCGGTGGAGTACCCGGATCCCGACGAGGATCCGGTTGGTTGGATTTCCGTCACCGAGAGCCATCCCCGATGGATGGTGCGCTGGTGGATGGAGCAACGGGGTTTTGCCGATACCCTGGCCTGGTGTCGGGCGAACAACCGATCTCCAGACGCCGTGATTCGGATCAACCGACTCGCCGCCGACCCCGCGGTCTTCGAGGACAATACATTCGTCCCCTGTCGCTATGCCCCCGATGGTCGTATCTACCGGGGAGAAGGCAATCCTGCCCGCACGACGGCTTACGCCGAGGGCATGTGTTCGGTGCAGTCTGAGGCCGCGCAATTGTTGACGCGTGCCGTGATCCCCGCGCCGGGGTGGGATATCCTCGACGGTTGCGCCGGCCGTGGAGGGAAGACCACCTACCTCGCGGAGCTGTCCGGCGACGAGGCGAACATCGTGGCCGTGGATACGCACGAGGAGAAACTCTCCATGCTGATGAGACACTGCGAGAGGCTCGGGCTCCAAAGCATTCGGACCCGCTCCGGCGATCTGCGTGCGCTGCCCGCCCCGCAAGCGGCGATGGACCTGGTGCTCCTCGATGTTCCTTGCTCGGGAATGGGGATCATCGGGCGGGAACCCGAGGCACGCTGGCACAAGACCCCGGGGATGCTTCGCACCCTCCCGAAGCTGCAGCGCCAACTCCTGTGGGCGGGGGCCCGATGGGTCCGCCCGGGCGGCTTCCTGGTTTACGCAACGTGTTCCATCGCTCCGGAGGAGAATGGGGCGGTCGTGGAAGCGTTCTTGCGCGCGCATGCGAACTTTCGCCCCGGGCATCTCGACGAGGAGTTGCCGGGTAGATACCGAAATACCATGCAACTCCTACCCCATGTGCATGGAATGGACGGATCCTATGCCGCCGTATTGAGGAGGGAGCATCTGTGAGTCGAGAATCACTTTTGGGCTATCGTCTCGAGGATCTCGAACAGGTTGCCCGGGACAACGGCTTATCCGCCTTTCGAGGTCGGCAGATCGCCCGCTGGATATACCTGCGTCGGGCCAGTGATTTTGGCGAGATGACCGATCTTCCGGGGGCCGCGAGGGAGGAACTGGCCCTTCGATACACGATTACCGGGGCCCAGGTACGCGGTCACTGGACGGGCTCGGGTGGGGCCGCCGAGAAGTACCTCGTCGGTTTTCCCGACGGCGCTGCAGTGGAGACCGTCCTCATGCGTTACCGGCACGGCGACACGCTTTGCCTATCCACGCAGGTGGGCTGCGCCTACGGGTGCCCCTTCTGTGCCTCGGGAGCCGATGGATTGGTGCGCGATCTCTCCGTGGAGGAAATCCTCGCCCAGTGGTATCTCGTGCAGCGCAGCCTCGATCCCCTCGGGGATCGGGTGTCGCGACTCGTTTACATGGGTAGTGGCGAACCCCTGGCCAACTATGATGCCGTGGTCCGCTCGTTACGACTTTTCAACAGTGCGGAGGGTCCCGCCATCGGGTCCCGCCGCATGACGTTATCGACGGTCGGTGTCGTGCCGGGCATACGTGCGCTCGCAGAGGAAAGTATGCAGGTGACGCTCGCGATCTCCCTGCACGCGCCAAACGATTACCTGCGTAGCCAGATCGTCCCGATCAATCGTCGCTATCCTCTGGGGCAACTGCTCTCCGCCGCTCGCCATTATGCGAATCGGACCGGGCGGAGGGTCAGCTTCGAATATGCTATGATTAGGGGCATCAATGATCACCCCGACCTTGCGCGGGAACTGGCGATTCTGCTGGAGGACACACCCTGTCACGTGAACCTGATCCGGTTCAATCCGGTGCAAAGCAGTTCCTGGGAGGGATCTGACGATCGCAGTATCGAACAGTTCAGGGACGTTTTGTCCCTTTCGGGGATCGCGGTAACGGTTCGTCGATCCATTGGGGATGATATCGAGGGTGCCTGTGGGCAACTCCGCAGGCGATTCGGGGAGGACTAAAGTGCAAACTTTCGGTGCGTGTGTCGGCGCTTGGGGGGCGACTGCTCCGGGCCAATCCAGACGAGCGAACGAGGACAGCTACCTGTGCGAATGTGCGGCGGGGAACCGAACTGTTCTGTTGGCCGCGGTGGCCGACGGCATGGGTGGACATCTCGCCGGCGAGGTTGCCAGTCGGATGGCCCTGGACGCATTGTTGGAGCACCTGGGGCCTTTTCACGATGATGGAAATGGTCTCGATATCGGAGCAGTCTTATATGCGGCCACCGAGCATGCGAATCGCAGCGTGCTTCGAGCAGCCAATTCCCGTGACGAATGGACAGGCATGGGGACGACCCTGACGGCCGTGATTGCAGAGGGATTGTGCTTTAGTGTCTGCCACGTGGGGGATAGTCGGGCGTACTGGTATTCCCGCCACTTCTCCGACCTCGTCGTCTTGACGCGTGATCACAGCCTGGCGGAAGAATCTCTCGGAGAGGATACTCCGACACCGAGCGCAGTGCTCACGCGCGCCTTGGGTGTGGCCGAGGGTATCGATATTGATCACGCACATGGCATGGCGAAATGCGGTGATCGGTTACTCCTTTGTACGGACGGAATCAGCCGCGTTTTGAACCGCTCGGATATCCTACAGATGATGGAATCTGTCCCGGCGGAAGAGCTTCCCGATGCATTGGTAAGGCTGGCGCAGGATCGGGACTCCAGCGATGATGCAACGGCCGTTCTCGTCACATGGTCGTGTCCGGAGGAGGAGAACGTCGGTGATCGGTAGGATACTTGGAGATCGTTACGAAATCGTAGAACGCCTTGGCTCGGGTGGCATGTCCGTCGTGTATAGGGCCCGCTGCTGTTATCTGCACCGCGATGTCGCCGTGAAGGTATTGCACGGACAGCTCGCGCAGGATGCCCAGTTCCTGCAACATTTCCGCAAGGAGGCCTGGGCAGCCGCTCGCCTCAGTCATCCAAACATCGTGGGCATCTATGATGTGGGTGAGGAGCCCGCCGAAGACCTCTATTACATCGTCATGGAGCACGTGCCCGGACCGAGTCTTGCGAGCGTATTGGCCGAAGAAGGCCCCCTGCCCATCGAACGGTCGGTCGGCATCGCGATAGAAATCCTTAAAGGGCTTAACTTCGCCCATCGAAAAGGCGTTGTGCACCGTGACATCAAACCCGACAATGTCATTATTGATGATTCGGGCCGAGTCAAGGTCACGGACTTTGGGATCGCGCGCGCCGCTGATACCGGAACGATCGTGGCGGGAGGATCCATCCTCGGATCAGCGCGGTACATGGCCCCGGAGCAGGCGCGGGGCGGCTATACCGATGCCCGCGCGGATGTATACAGTGTCGGCGTTGTCCTATACGAGATGCTGACGGGAGAGGTCCCCTTCGATGGAGAGGGTCCAGTGGAGATTGCGATGGCGCATGCGCAGCGCGCGCTGCCCGATCCGCGTTCCATCAACGGGGATATCTCGGATGATCTTGCGTATGTAGTCGCAAAGGCCCTGGAAAAAGAGCCGGGCCGACGCTATTCGACCGCGGAAATCATGGGACGTGACCTGGTGTCGGTCGCGCGCGGCGAGCCCGTGCGAAGGGGTCGCGCCCGACGTGACGATAGAACCCGTATGATCGATGACCCCGACATTCCCGAGGAATTTGCCGTCGCAGCGGTTGGGCAAGGGGGAGATCGTGGCGGAGAAGACAATTCTTCGGATATGAACGATCTGGATGATCGCCATGATCCGGAGGAACGAGGCGGTCCGTCGGCCGCAATCATCGTCCTCGTGGTGATGGCCCTCGCAGCAATGGGCATCGTCGGATACGCGGGATATCTCGTCCTGGATTGGCTGACCGTGCCCGAGGTGGAAGTACCCCCGGTGGCCGGGGAGCGGCTCACCACCGCGGAGGCCATCCTTGAAGAACATGGGCTGCGAGCGGAGGTGGTTGCGTCGCGCCACGACGACGAAATCCCGGCAAATTACGTGATCGAGCAGGACCCGATAGCGGAGCGATCCGTTCGGCGCGGACACACCGTGTTATTGACCGTGAGCGAAGGACCGGAGTGGGTCGAGGGGGGTGTGCCCGATGTCGCGGACCTGACCCGCCAGGAGGCGGAAGTCGTGCTGGGAAATGTCGGCCTAAAGGCGTCGATCACCGAGCGTCATCATGACGATGTTCCCCGTGGATACGTGATCGACCAGGTACCCGAGCCGGGTGACAGGGTACAGCGTGGTAACGAAATCGCCCTGGATGTGAGCCTGGGACCGGAGCCGCGCCCGTTCGAACTCGGGGGATTCATCGGTAAGAGGGAGTCGCGGGTGATTTCGGAGCTGGCATCGGCGGAGTTGGAGTTCGAGATCGTGCGGGAATCCGCCGATTTCCCCGAGGGTATCGTGACGGCACAGGACCCGGCCCCGGGACGGGAAGTCAAGCCGGGTGATACGGTGACCTTGGTCGTCAGTGCGGGGAACGAACGCGAACCGCGTGAAGAAGTGATTTCCATCGAGGTGCCATCGGACGGGCAAGTCCACGACATTCGTATAGAGTTGTTTGATGAATATAGTCAACGAGTCGCCTATCGTGATCGACTAGAGGCCGGGACGTCTGTCGACGTGACCATTTACTGGTACGGTGTCGGCGCGAGGGCTTTCGTTTACAGCGGGAACACACTATTACAATCTGCCATCTTTGAAGACGATGACGAGGAGGATGCGGAACCGGGGTCACCCGAAGTGGACGAGGATGATGATCCGGATGCGCCGGGAGACGATTCGCCCGATGATCCCGACGAGGAGGAGCCCCCCGGTGATCCGGATGATGACACGGAAGAGGACGAAGACGAGGAGTCGCCCTAGGGGCGGAAGGAGTGGGGTTTTGACGATGTGTCTGTCGGATGCCTGGGCGAAGTCGGGGGAGATCCTGGTAGCACCCTCCATGCTATCTGCCGATCCGCTTCATATCGGTGCGGATGCGTGTGTTGCCGTCGAGGCGGGCGCGGATTGCCTACACATCGATGTGATGGACGGCCACTTCGTTCCCAATCTCGGGTACACACCCGCCCAGGTGGCTGCCCTTAAGGCCGCAGTCGACATTCCCCTGGAAGTACACCTCATGGTTGCACATCCCGAGAGATTCATCCCCGCCTTCGCAGAGGCGGGAGCGGACATGATCGTCTTTCACCGGGAAGCGACGCCCCATGCTCACCGCTTGCTAGACGACATCCGGGGACGCGGTCTGCTGTCCGGAGTCGCGGTGGCGCCCACTACTTCCCTGGAAGAGGTTCCCTATTTGCTCGACGTATTGGACCTGGTGCTCATCATGGGAGTGGATCCGGGTTTTTCGGGCGGTTCCTTCGTCCCGTCTACCCCGGAGAAGGTCGCGCGGGCGACGGATCTGGTGCGAGGATCGCGTGCGCGTGTCGGTGTAGACGGCGGTGTGAGCGCGACTACCGCGGCGGGGCTAAGGGATGCCGGTGCTTCTTTCCTGGTATCGGGTTCGCACTTCTTCGGTGCGGCTGACAAGGCGCAAGCCATCGCAGAGTTGAAGGCACTCGAGTAATGGGTCGCCCGGGATGCCCGCGCGCATAACGATATGGCCGGCACCCGGTTGTGAGGGCGCCGGCCAGCTACAGCATTCGTACGGCGTGGACTAGATCGCCTTGGTAACCTTGCCCGAGCGGAGGCAGCGCGTGCAAACGTTCATTCGAACGTTCCGCCCATCTTGTGCGACACGAATCTTTTGCACGTTAGGCTTGAAGGTCCGCTTGGTATGGTTGACGGCGTGACTCACCGTGTGTCCACTAACCCGCCCTTTTCCACAAACATCACAGCGCTTGGCCATGTTCTACTCCTCCAGCCGTTGAAGTTTTATGCTCTTTGCGCTAGCTTAACTATCGGTATTGTATCAGCGCGGGGATCACGCGTCGAGCGTGGACCTCATTTTCCTGGTCTTGCGTGTGACCGTGTTCAACCCTGTCACGGTGGTGGGCGGTGCCCCTCCACGCCACGGGAGGCGAGATGATGACGAGACATATCGATACGCGCGACGGGCGCATTACGCTCACCGATCGGGTACTCCAGGATCTCGCCGGGATCGCCACGACCGAGTGCTATGGTGTAGCAGGAATGGCGGCCAAGAACATACAGGATGGCATTTCGGCAATACTGGGACAGGAAAGCCTCGGTCGTGGAGTGGGCGTGACACACCTCGGGGAGGATGGCGCTTTGGAGATCACCGTCAACATCGTCGTCGGGTACGGGGTAAATATCGGGCAGGTCGCCCGCAATATTCGCCAGAAGGTCCGCTACATGGTGACGCACTGTACCGGTCTGGCAGTTGCCCGCGTAAACGTGAACGTACAGGGAGTGAAGGTGACCGCTCTCGATGACTGATACCAGGATGTCCCGCGGGAAAGTTCTAACCGGCCCATCCTATTACGATATGCTCGTAGGCGCAATGGAGTATCTGCGCCAGAATCGGGACGAGGTCAATCGTCTCAATGTCTATCCCGTGCCCGACGGTGATACCGGCACCAACATGCTCTTGACCCTCGAATCGGCGATTAACCGGATGTCGGACCCGGCCGCTTCGCTGGGTACGCTCGTTTCCCAGTCATCCGTCGGGTCTTTGATGGGTGCACGCGGGAACTCGGGTGTCATTCTTTCGCAGCTATTCCGGGGCATGGCGGCCGGACTGGAGGACGCGGCAGCAGCTGATGCCCAAACGCTTACCCGCGCCTGCAAGTCGGGTGTTCGCGCGGCCTATAGCGCTGTGATGCGCCCGGTGGAGGGGACGATCCTCACCGTCGCCCGGGAGGCGGCCGATGCCGCGGATGCCGTGGCCCGTGACGGAGGAGACCTGGTCCAGGTGCTCACCCGGGCCTTGCACACGGCGAGAAGCACCCTGGACCGGACTCCCGAGATGCTGGATGTGCTACGGGAGGCCGGGGTCGTGGACGCGGGAGGACAGGGACTGGTGCACATCTTCGAGGGCGCCCTGGCTGCGCTCGGTGGCCCGTTGCCGCGCACGATGCCTTCCGCTGTCGGCGCTTCCGCCGTGCTGCGCGAGCAACCGCCCGTCGTGCTTGACTATCCCCACGACCTCGTGTTCCTGCTTGAGACAGAGGATCCGCTGGCTTCCGCCGCGGACACGTGGGATGGGTTCGGTGATAGCCTCGTCGTCGTGCGCGAAGGCTCCATGGTGAAGGTGCATATTCACACTGATCGCCCACTGGACGTCTTGGGCCTGGCCGCTGACATGGGGGTGCTCATGGAAGTGGAGATGCACAATATGTCGGCACAGGTGGCCGAAGCGCGCGCTCGGGAGGCGGAGGATCGGCCGGCTTTGGATGTGCCCGGTGGTTTCATCGGCGATACCGGGGCGTTGGCCGTCTTGCCAATAGCCATGGGATCGGGGGTCACCCAGGTCTTCGAAAGCCTGGGTGCTGCCGATGTCATTCGTGGTGGTGCCACCATGAACCCGAGCACGGAAGATATTCTCCACGCCATCGAAAGCACCGGCGCTGCGCGCGCCGTGTTGCTGCCCAATAACTCAAACTTGATCCTGGCATGCGAACAGGCACGTGATATGACCGATGTCCCCGTCGACGTGCTGCCGACTGTCAGCATCGCGCAGGGGCTTGCGGCGGCGCTCGCCGCGACAGCCCCCCGGGTGAGCATCTCGGCCACAATTGCCGCGATGCGAGAAGCCATTCAGAGGGTACGGTCAATCGAGGTGACCTATGCGGTCGATGATCGTGCCTTCGGGGGAATGCAGCTGCAGAGAGGGGATGCCATCGGGTTCGTGGATGGCGAGCTCTCGGCGGTAGGGACGTCTCCGAGCGACGTGTTGCTAGAGATCCTCCGCTCCGTCGTACGGCCGGCAAACGATCGTTTGGCGGTGTTCATCGGTCGTGATGTGAACGCGGATGGACTCGAGGCTGTCGGCCGGGCGTTGTCACAGGAGATGCCCGATCTAGAGGTGGACTTCCTGCCCGGTGGGCAGGAACACTATAACTTCGTCGCCGCCGTGAATCCCTAACCATGTTGATGCTGCCCGGTGCGTCCATGCAGTCACCGACGACGGGGATTCGCGGCGTCGGCCCTGCCCGGGCCGCCGCCCTGTCTGCCCTCGGGGTAGAAAACACGGGGCAGGTACTCCTACACGCGCCCCTTCGCTATGAAGATTGGCGCCCGGTGTTCCCGATGCGCGCCGCGGTCCGCCGAGATGTGGCCGCTGTGGCGGGGAGGCTGGAGTC
>PUNF01000137.1 GCA_003552525.1 Clostridia bacterium
CAACTGAAGCGATACTGAGGCGATCATAACGGAAGTCGCCTGTCCTTGCCCGGCATCTCCACGGCATCGAGTGGGGATGCCGGGGCAGAAGGGAGCGGGAGGAATGAAATCAGCTACAGCGGCCATCGTGCCTGCATATAATGAGGAACCCCGCATCGGTAGCGTCCTGGATACGATCCTCGAAAGCGGTCTATTTCGTACGATCGTGGCCGTGGATGACGGTTCCCACGACGAGACCTGGAACGAAATCCTGGCTCGACCGGTAATGGGGATCCGGCATCCTTCGAACCGGGGGAAGGCGGCCGCTCTGCAAACGGGCATCAAGCACCTGCCCGATTTCGATGCAGTTGCCTTTATCGATGCCGACCTCACCGGTCTCCGCACCGAGCATCTTGCGGATCTCCTTCTGCCGGTGCTCCACGATCCCAGGTGCCTCATGACGGTGGCAAAGCTTACCCGGGCCCGGGCAGCGGTAGATGTCGTGCAACAATACGTCTCGATCCTCAACGGTCAACGTGTACTCGCGCGCGGTTTTGTCGATCGGTTGCCCGACCTGAGTCCAGTGCGCTTTGGGGTAGAAGTGTTCCTGACGCGATATGCGCGTGCACTCGGACCGGGACACACCACGGTCGCCTGGCCGGGGGTCAGCCACGTCATGAAAGAGGAAAAATATGGCCTGATCCCGGGATTCTACCATCGACTCCGAATGTACTACGAGGTGCTACACACGTACTGGATCTACTACCCGAACTGGGCGAAACACAACCTGCCGTCGAACAGCAGGTCAAGGCGACCCATCGCGAAACGCAGGCAGTGTACACGTGGCAACTGACGACAAGCCCATTTCGGTTTTCGCCCGAAGGGATTATGGACGCACGATCCCGGTACCCGGCGAAGACGCGGTATCGCAGTGGAATTGGAAATCGCACCACCTGCAGTAGTCACTTCGATTACGGGGAAAGTCATCGATACTGCTCGCGCGTTCGATCGCGTCAATGATGGTAGCCGCCTGTTCGACAGCATCTTCACCGCACGCCTTTGATTTCACCACATGCGTCGCCGCAGGTTGCAGGAAGTACAGGTACACCGACCCGACGCACCCCAGATTGTTCCGGACCACCCACGCATAAAGTTGAAGTTGGAATGCATAGGACTGGGCCCTCTCCGCAACCTGGTCGGAGCCAATGCGATCCGACTTATAGTCCACGATGTGCCATCCCCCACCCTCGGTCCGGTAGATGGCATCGATCTTTCCGGATATGTACCGGTCTGGCAACCCGGGAATGGATTGCTGGAAGGCCCACTCACTACGTGCCTCCCCCATCCGATAGGCGGCTTCAAAATCAGAGAAAACCGGGGATTCCCGAAATCTCTCGACCAATTGCAGCATCCGTTTTCTTGCAGGAAGGATAAACGCCGTGGTCTCCGATAGGCTGGCCTCGCGGAGGGCAACGGATACCGCGCCAGCAGGGCCGTGATCAATCAACAGCTCGCATGCCCGGTGGACCAACGATCCGAAGACCATTGGATCGAGCGGAGTCTGCGATGCGACGTCATCACCGGACCGATCCTGGCGAATATCGGGTGGAGGTGCCACCCATCCCAGGCGGTGACGAAGGGCATATAACCTTGGACACTGTCGATAGTCCACCAGCGATGTCACCGCGTAAACCACCCGCTCCCGGGATTCCCCCGCCAAAACCCCGGCGGCGACATCGTCCTCCATCCATCCCTCGGCGGTCTGGAGAATATCCGCTGTGGACGGATGCCCGCTGCGAAGATTCGCCGTGGCAGCCGTTTCGTCCGATAGGGCATCCAGGGGTACGTGGTAGACCCTGAGCGGCAGGCACCCGTTGTCCTCGAGTGCCTCACAATACCAACGGAAATAGCTCGTGGAGGGGAAGTAATCCGGGTCCGGCAATTCCTCGGGATCGCACGGGGATGCCTCGTGGCCCCCGCCCACGAGAATCAGTCGCCGCTCCGCTCGGGTACACCCCACGTAGAAGATGCGACCTTCTTCGGCGACGCCAAGTATCTTCTCTTCCTCCCCACGCCGTGAGAATAGGGGGCCCGCTCCTCCCCGGGCAGACTTCACAGTTAGACCACGGTCGGCATCCAAAAAATAATCGGGAAGATTCGTGCTCCGGCTGAAATTGGCATCGGGGATGAAGACCGTATCGAATTCGAGCCCCTTGGCCCCATGTATGGTGGATAGAATGACTTCGTGCTCCCCGGGAAGACGCGCATCTGCCTCTTCCCGCGCGCCCGTCTCCTTGAGTACATCGAGATACCGGGCCAATTCAGCAGTCCCGGTCGCCTGCACATCTTCGAGCTGCCTCGCGAGCGTAATGGCGCGGTCGAGATTTGCCAGCACCTGGTCACCCCACGGATGAAGGGACACGATTTCGCGGTAACCGGTAGCGTCTAACGCAGCCGTCATCAGGTCTGCCGGGGACAACACGTCCCTCCAATCTCTCCACGTTGACAGTATCTTTTGGCATCGATCAAGACGCGGTTTGCCGGCGCAGGCAGCCGACTGCAACGCATCCCATAGGCGCGGCATGCCTTCTTCGGCCAGGCTAAGCAAGGTATCGTCGTCGACCGAAAAGAACGGCGAGCGAAGAAGGGTGGCGAGGGCGATGTCATCGGCGGGATCGGACAACCACCGAAGCAGCGCCTTCAGATCACCAATCTCGGTGGATGCAAAGAGATCACGTCCGCCCACGACCCGGTGGGGAATGCCGCGGGATGCCAGGGCACGTGCACAATCGAGCAGCGGATTTTTGGACCTCGAGAGGATGGCCAGGTCTCCCGGACGACTCCCGCTGGCCAAGCACTCCTCGATGCGTCCGGCGATGACCTCAGCCTGGCGGCGGCGAAACTCCGCGGCGTCCTTATTCTTCTTTGGGCGCGCCACCACGAGCAACTCCACAGGAGGATCGACGTCCGCCGATTTTTCCGGCCCGGGTGCCAGGGGCCGGTACTCGTCAAACCACTGCCCAAACACCGTGTTGGTGAGGGCGACCAACGTCGGCGTGCTGCGAAAATTCGTATCCAGGTGTACGCGCCGCGCGCCATCCGCCTCCAGCCGGTCGCCAGCGGCCCGAAACACCTCGACCTCGGCACCACGGAAGCGATAGATCGACTGATCGGCATCACCGACCACGAAAACACCACCCGCATCGCGGGATGGTGCCTTTCCATCTCCACGCAACAGCTGTACGATACGCCACTGTACGGTATCGGTGTCCTGAAACTCGTCCACCAACACGTGGGTGTATCGGCGACGCAGCCGGGCGAGCAAGTCGGGTTGGCATTCGAGCGCGTTCAGGGCGATTCTTTGAAAATCATCGTAATCCAGCGCATTCATGGAAGCCTTGGCGGCCTCGAAGCGGTTCTCGATTTCCCCGAGAACCGCGAGGATCTCTTGTGCCGTCTCCCATTCCAGCCGTAGATCCATGCGCACACCGAGTCCATGGATGCCCTCGATCGCGGGCTGATACGGCTTGGGACATTCTTTCAGGGGAAGCAGGTCGCGGATCCTAGCCAGCACCCGCTCGCCTTCCCCACCCTTGAGTCGCTGCTTTAGGGTGGGCCATTCCCCGAGGAATCGCGCGACCAGCGGGGGATACTTCTTGGACCGCGTCGATTTCTCACGATACACGCTGAGGAAGTGTTCCACCGCCGCTTCGATTGCCGCGGGGTCCTCCGGCTCCAGGCCGCCATTTGCCCAGGTGAATTCCGATCCCCCGGCATCCCGGTACAGTTGATGCAATGTGTCCTCGGTCTTCCGTCGAATTCCTTGCCAATCCAGGGGCAAACGCATGGCAGCATTCCGGATCCGCTGCAGCAGGTCCTTGGTGGTGTTCTCCCGGCGGTTGCTGCGATAATCCACCATTTCCCCAAGGTGCTCATACTCCCAAAGGGCGAGGGCTTCCTCGAGCACATCGTCCACGATCTCACCCAACAAGAGTCCGCTGCGGTGGGGATCCAACACGGCGAACTCTGGATCCAGCCCCGCCATGTGCGGATAATCGCGCAGGATACTGCGGCAGAAACCATGAATCGTTCCAATGTAGGCCGACTCGATGCGCCAAATAGCCGACCGCCACAACCGGGCCTCCTCCATGTCTGACGCGGTGGCTGCATCGCGCCATCGCTTGATCAGCGTTGCCCGGAGCCTCTCTTTCATTTCGGCCGCAGCCCGGCGGGTAAAGGTGATTGCGGCGATTCGCTCGGCCGGCACTCCCGCGCCGATCAGCGCCTCCATGCGGCCCACGAGCACGCGGGTCTTTCCACTCCCGGGACCGGCCGTGACGACCACATCGCCAACCGGACAGTCGATCGCGCGCCTCTGGGCCGGGGTAGGCTCCAGGTCGCCCACCTTCAAGAACAATGGGTCCGCTGTCATGTTGCCTCCTCCCCCGGCACCGCACTTCGGCTCCGTTGCAACGCGATACGATCCCGGGAATAGCGGCAAAGATCCGGGTAGGGACAGTAGTCACAATCCTGTGCTCTCCCGGGATCGGGTGGAAACCGTCCGTGATGAATGTTGTGCCAGGATTCTTGTACGTGCGCTGCCACCTGCTTCAATACTGCGGAGGGGTCCTCTACCGTATCCCGTTCCCGCAGATTCAATAGGGATTGGGCCCCCGGGTGATAGATGCCTCGTCGCCAATGTGCACCGGACATGCTGATGTACCCACCGCCGAGTAGACGTAAATCGGGAAAATCGTGTCGGACTGCCATCAGGTACAGTGGCATTTGCACATCACGGCCGCCGCGTGCATCATCCAATGTGGGTGGTTCCTTGCCCAGTTTATAGTCGAAGATGAGCAGTGAATCCGGCGTATCCGAGGCGGGATCTTCCACGATATCGACGCGATCAATGGTTCCCGATATGCCCACCCTGGCCCCCTTGCACGCCATTTGAATATCCAATAAGGCCGACAAGTCGATCAAAAAGCGATGCTCTACGAACCAAGGCTGCCAGCTTCCCCCCTGGACCCTCTGCCTGCAATCATCCTCTTCACGGATCAGCACGACCAGCTGCTCCTGTGCCCGACGACGCAGCGAATCCCACCAAACCGGGGAAATCCACTCCAGGCCCGCACGTAAATCGTCGAGTGTCTGCTCGAGGGCGCGTTCAAGTACCGGGAGGTGCGCTTCGATCTTCGGCGACCGGGCGCGCGCATCCGCGAAGATAGGCATCATGTACCGGTAGTACTTCTCGAGGACACGGTGGTAAAGTTGGCCTACCCGCAGGGCCGATAGGCGCTCTTCGAGTTGGAAATCCTCGCCCAATCCCAGGATCGTGGAGGCGAAGAATCGAAATGGACAGTGCGCATACGTCTCAAGCGCCGACACAGAAAGTGTGCTTTTTTGGTTTAGGCGCGCCCGCACCTTCTCTTCCGCCGAAGGGGACAACATGCCGTCCCACCTTCCCGGTGCCGCGAACCAGCGCTCCACCTCAACGGCGACGCCCCGCAAGAGGTTCTCGCCGAGAACCGCCGGCAGTTCCCGGGTTGAAGGTCCCGGGGACCACTGCTCGACACCGCGGTCGGCGAGGCGACCCAGCACCTCGAGCAATTCGCCCCCGGGTGGATGATCACCACGCGCCCATCGCATCAGCGCGAGACGGGCCGTTTGCCAGGTTGCGGGTATGCGCGGCGATTGTGCATCGGTGCTGACATCCTCGAGAATGCCCGGCGCTGCCATGGCAATCTCCTGCACATACGGAGAAATGACAGGGGTCTCGCCCTCCTTGTGAACGGGGAATACGAGGAGTAGCTCCTGCTCTGCCGCGCGCACAACCCGGTAGAACCGTCGATTCTTCTCGCGATAAGATTCGACGGCCGGAACACCCTCGCGCACCAACCGCCCGATCCACGATTCACGCGAAGGACCGGGATATGCACTTGCAGAGACATCATCGACGGCCACGAAGTGAAAGGTCTCCTGCCCAATTCCCTCGGGAGTCTCGAGGCGCACACCGCGGCCGGACTCGGTCCGCAGAGACAGCTCCGGCGGCGTCGCAGGGATCGTTACCTGGGTGCCATCCAGCAATTCCCTCGCCGCATCGAGAACAACCCGCCGTGGCATATCCGGTCTCACCTCGGTGAGCAGACCACCCATGCGGTTAAGGAGCCCATCCTTGAGGGCACGATAGGCCGCCAGATCCGTAAGACCCGCAGCACTCCACCCTCGATGCGCACGCAACTGCCCATCGAGCGACCCCGGCACGTCGAAGCGCTCCAGGAGGTCGTACAGGTACTGCGAAGCATCCTGCGCACCAGCCGGAGGTGCTTGGGCAAAGAGATCGAGGATCTCCCTTACTGCGCCCTCCAAGAGGTCAACCTCGGCCACCCATCGGGCGAGCAAGGCAATGGGTTCCCAGGAAATCCCGCGGGAACCCGCCATCCTGTGCCGAAAGCCCCGACGTACGCTCGCGAGGTGCTCCAGGATCTCCTCGCCCTCGAAGTGGGCGGGGCAATACTTCGCCAGGCGGAGCAGGGACGACCAGCACGTCATATACGGGGCCGAAGCGAGATCCACGATCCGCTCCACCGAGGGACGCTCAAGGGCAAGCAGCGCGGCGCGGAAAGTTCGACCGATGCCGGTCGCACCGAGCGTCCGTTTCGGTCTCGCATCCACGGGAATGCCTGCTCGAACGTATGCCGCATACCCTTCTGCCAATGATTCTTCCGTGGGGAAAACGACACAGCAGCGCCCTGCAGGGACCCCGGCGCGCACCTGGGCCTTGAGGCACGCCATGATCTCCTCACGGCCTTGCCCCCTATCCTTGGTCCTCAGGATCCGCACACGTGGTCCACCGGTGGGATCCCAGCCGGCCGAACGAAACACACCCCGGGCCAATGCCGGGCGGGCCTGATCGGGGTCATACGCGATTACGTGGGGCATCAACGCATGCAGGCTATCCCTTAGCTCCGATTGCTCGGCGAACAGGTCCGGGCGATCGGAGTCGTGTGCCCAAAGGAGTGCCGGATCGGTTGCTTTTTTAAACAGTGCGCCAAAGAGCGCGACCATTGGGGGATCGAGATGCCAGAATCCCTCGATCGTGACGACATCCCAGGTAAGATCTGAAGATGTGCCGAGGTGCTGCACGAGGCTTCGAAAGAGCGCGGGGCCATCGGCCATGCGCTGCTGTGCGAGCACCCGTTCATAGTCGCTATGGAGGGCGACGGCATCCTCGGGAAGAGAGTCGGGTAGCGATTGCATATCCCCCGATCGGATTTCTCGGACGAAACGCGCGAGGGATGCCGCGGTTCCGGGGTGGTCCCATATCGCGGCCAACGGACTGGAACGCTCGGGGGTATGCTCGTGGATGAGGGCACGCAACACAGCGTTCTGTTCCCAACCCTGCAACCTGCGCACGCCTCCCGCGAGCCCGGACGCCAACTCGCTGATCCAGCCTCCTAGCATCTTGATCGCGATATCGGGAGCATCGGTTGCTGCGATCTCTTGATACATGGACCGGCGGCGCGCAAGGAGCCTCCGGTCGGACACGAGGTAGAGGTGACGCCCCTTCGAAGTACCAGGGATGGTGGCCAACGCGAGGCGGCTGCGTGCCAGTTCGTCAATATGATCGGGCGATACGCGCATACCTTTCCCTCCGTGCCAGGCAAAAAAGACCGGGCAGCTCCCGACATTACCCCGGGAACCGCCCGTCGTCTTGCAACCTATCGGTATCGAGTCAGTTGTCGCAAGAGCTCGCCGCCTTCTCCGGCTGAGACTCCTTTAGGCGTGCTTTCTCACGCAACTGTTCGCGATACATGCTCTTCCTTGTCTGCATGATCAGTTCAACGAAACTATGTTTCCTCTTGCGCAGTTCACGGCGCCTCGCAGCCAGTTTCTCCTTACTGATGCCAACGGACATCTGGGGCACGACCTCCCTATGTGAGTGGACGGGAATGGGTTCGCTGCTCGATTACTTTACTTCGCCATCCGAAACAAAATTCCTGCCCAATTTCACGGGATTTTCCGATTCAATCACCCGAAAAAACACTTACATCGGTTCTTCCCCGCCGAATCCCGGCCTCTCCCACGAAGTGGGCCTCCGCCCCGATCGCATCCAGCGCGTGCCGGAGTCGGTCGACGCGATCGGGTGCGACCGCTATCAGAAGTCCTCCGCTGGTTACAGCGTCCGCAAGCAGCAACTGCTGTGACCGGGGATAGCCCGGCGGAAACCGAACTGCATTTTTCTCGAGCAGATAGTCGAGATTGGCCTGCGTCCCCCCGGGGATAACGCCCTGTTCCGCGAGGGCGCAAGCCCCGGGAATGATCGGAATGCGTGGGGCTTCGAGGTGAAGGGTCACACCAGAGGCCTTGGCCATCTCGGCCGCGTGGCCCAGCAACCCGAATCCCGTGATGTCCGTAGCGGCGTGTACACCAACTCGCCGCATTGCCTTCGATGCGCCGGCGTTGAGTGTTTTCATCACGCCGACCACCATCGCGACCGTGGCTGCGGATACCAGATCCCTCTTCATGGCAGTGGTCACGATACCCACTCCGATGGGTTTGGTCAGGATCAGCCGGTCGCCGGGCTCGGCCCCGGCAAGCGTAATGATGGAATCCGGATGCACCAATCCGGTGACCGCTAACCCGAATTTCGGCTCCGGGTCGTCGATGGAGTGTCCACCCACCAAGGCCACGCCCGCCTGCCGGAGCACGGCTGCACTGCCCGAAAGGATGGAAGATAGCACGGACAGGGGCAACCGATCTTGTGGAAAGGCGACCAGGTTCATTGCGGTGAGCGGTTCGGCACCCATGGCGTAGATATCACTCAACGCATTCGCGGTCGCGATGGCCCCAAAATCGGCGGGATCATCGACGACGGGCGTAAAAAAATCCACGGATTGCACCAGTGCGCGCCCCTCATCCAATCGGAACACGCCCGCATCATCCGGTACCTTCAGCCCCACGAGAAGGCGGTCATCATTCGCAAATGTATCCACTTGGCGCATGACCTGCGCCAGGGCCTTCGGGCCCATTTTGCAGCCTCATCCCGCCTTGTCGGTCATACGAGTCAGGCGCACCTGTTCTCTATCGGACATCACGGCTCCCCTCCTTCCGCATCGGCCAATGCCCTGAAGGCATCCACCACGAGGTCATCCTCTCCCGGCAAGAGTGTGCGCGGATCGATCATCACGGCATCCTCAGACACGCGAACGATCACCGGCACTTCCAGGGCACGAAGGGCCGCGGACCAGTCCTCGGCCGTGCGTGTATCGGGAACGAATCGCACCAGCACCGTTTTCAGCACCGTCCCCGGGGCGGATCCACCACCCACCCGCGAGTGCCCCGCGATGCTGTCAGCCTGTCCGGGGGCAACCGCGTTCAATCGTCCGACCAGGACTTCCGCGCGAGACTTAAGTGCGTCGATATCGAGGCTGAGCATGCGCCACACTGGCAGATCTTCCGCCGCTCTTCCCAGCCCATATACCTGCAACGTGGCATGGAGTGCGGCCGTCGTCACCTTGTCGATGCGAAGGGCGCGGTACAAGGAGTGGGCCCGCAATTTTCGCACGTGATCGCTCGAACCGAGGATGATGCCCGCCTGTGGTCCACCGAGCAACTTGTCGCCGCTGAAAGTGATGATGTCGACCCCGGCGGTGATGGCCCCCTCCACAGAAGGCTCCCCTGCGACGACATCCGCCTGCTCGAATCCCAAAAATCCGCTGCCCAGGTCAAAAATACTCAGGACACCGGCCTCCCGGGCGAGATCAGCCAGTGTGGCGGCAGCGACCGAAGCGGTGAAGCCCGCGATGTGAAAGTTGCTGGGATGCACTTTCATCAGTGCGGCGGTCTCCTCACCGATGGCCTGGAGATAGTCCGCCGCGTGCGTACGATTGGTGGTCCCGACTTCGCGAAGTCGCGCACCACTGGCCGCCATGACATCCGGAATACGGAATGATCCACCGATCTCCACGAGTTCACCGCGTGAGACGACTACCTCATGGTCGCGCGCAAAGGTGGACAAGACGAGAAGTACGGCGGCGGCATTGTTGTTGACCACCAGGGCATCTTCGACCCCGGTCAACCGGGCCAGCGAATCGACGAGGGCCTTCCCGCGCCCACCCCGTCGACCGGTAGGCAGTTCGTATTCGAGGTCGCAATAATGGCCGGCGACCTCTATCATCGCATCGACGGCGGCCTCACACATGGGTGCGCGACCCAGGTTGGTATGTAGGATGACTCCCGTTGCGTTGATTACACGTGTGGGCCGCGACGCATACCATGCACGAAGTTTCCCTTTGGTCGCCTCGAGAATGTGGCTCGCCCGAACATCACCTTCGTCCACCTTTCCCGCGAGGACGCGTTCGCGAAGATCATCCAGTACCGCATTGAGGGCATCACGGCTGGTGGCCCTGGAATACTGGGCCACCAGGCTCTCACCCTCGGGCGTACACAGGAGCGTGTCAACCGCGGGAATGGATCGTAGGAGGCGCTGATACTCGGGTTCCATGAAGACCTCCGTTTAGAGGGCCACGCCCCACTCGAAGCTCTGTTTGAACACGCGCAGAAGGAGCGAGGTATTGATCTCCCGGATACCCTCAACCGCGCTGAGATCTTCCAAGATGAACCGCGAAAGGTGTTCGTTGGTCGGAAACACTCCCTGGACGATAATATCAAAGTTCCCCGTAGCCAGGCCTACGTAGTGGAGTGGACGCAGCTTCGCGATCTGCTCGGCAACCACCTTGCTCTTTCCCGGATCAACGTTCAGCGCAATGATGACCGGTGAACTGAACCCGATCTTAAACGGATCGGAGACCCCAGCAATATGGATAATCCCCTCGTTGATCAATCTGTAGAATTTTCGCCGGATGGTCCCTTCGGTGACCCCGATCTCCTCTGCCATGTCGACGAACGACATGCGACCATCCTTCTGCAGTAGCTCCATGACCCGTTTCTCCGTGCGATCCAGTTTGATCATTTCCGTGAGCCTCCTCAGGTTCATTTGTTGTTCGGAGCATCCGGCGTTACCCGGGACCATTTGCGATCCGACCAAAACCCGCAAATACGTTAAACATAATGAATACTACGATCATATCATTCATTCGCCGCATGAATCAAAACATACTTGGGCAATCGTTGCATGATGCGAAATGCTACAGGGACCGATCCTGCGCGAGTAGCGCGGCCTTCATCTCCGTCCCGCCACCGAAGGCACCCAGCCCGCCTGCCGCGGGTACCACGCGTTGACATGGCACGAAAAGCGGGAAGGGATTGCGTGCCATCACCGTGCCGACCGCCCGGGCCGCCCGGGGGCTAGCAGCAGCACATGCGACCTCACCATACGTGCGCGTTTCCCCCGGTGGTATTTCGGAAACGATCCGGCGCACCCGGCGGGAAAAGCACGTTCCCCTCGAAAATAGCGGGGGAATAGGGCCCGGGTGCACACCTGCGAAATAGCGTTCAATCCATCGGCGATAGCGTCCACCTTCCCCGGGAAGCTGCACACATGTCCCGAGTTCATGCCAAAAATCCGCGTCGGCATGACCGGGCAAGGTACTACGGTAGAGCATATCCTGGCAGAGAGCGAGCAATACCGGTCCCATGGGTGTTTCCACAGACGTCCACCGCAACATCGCACCATCTCCGATTTCAAAATTGCACCATCTTTCGACATTTTACAGCACTTTTCCCCGAAAGGGGAAGCGGCTTTCGAAAAAAACGGGGGTGAGAGCCAGTGGCTCCCACCCCGCGCGACGTCTTCCGTCGTCCGATGCTTTGGCTTATTCCTCCACAACCCATTCCACGCCCAGTTCCGTTAACCGATCGGGGGTGGGTCGCCCGAGATCATCCCAACCCATCATGTGATAGTAACTGATCATGGCTCGGTTGAACACCTTGCGATCGATCTCTTTGCCCTCGAGCGGACCACGGGTGAAGGCCGTGAAGAACCGATCATTGAGCATATCATCGCGATCATCGAAGCCACAGCGCAGGTTGAATACCCGGGCCAGGGTTGCCGCGCGTTCTCCGGCCTTGACCAACTCGTACACGCTGGTATCCCAGCCGGTCACCGCGCGCATGGCATCCACGTATTCGCGTTTGGTCCAGGGCACGAACATGCAACTTACGGTGGTGTTTTGCATGTGCCGCCAATTGCTTTCGTAATAGAATAGGCGCATCTTTCGCCCGGACAAGTCATCAATCGGCACGGGCTCGGTAATGCCGAAGACATTCGCAGCATCCGCGCTGTTCTCGAACGCAGTATCGTGCATGTTGTGCATGTGATCGGCGCCGGTGGGTGAAACGGCGTAGCCGACGCCCAGTGCATGCTTGAATCGCGGCTCGTGCATGGGGACTTCCAGGCCCTTGATGGTCAGGGCGAGCTCCAGCGCCTGGGGACCGATCTTCCTGGCCGCCTTGGCAGCACCCTCGGCCATCAAATCTCCGACACCCTCACGGTGGGCGATTTTTTCGAGCAGTGCAATCATGCCAGCGCTATTTCCAAAGCAAAGCTCGATCCCATCGAGATCCTCCTTGGACAAGACGCCACGTTCGAAGCACTCCATGGCGAAGCTGACGACCATGCCGGCCGAAATGGTGTCCATGCCCAGCTTGTTGCAGATCTCGTTGCCCTTGGAAATCGCCGCGAGATCATCGATCCCACAATTGGAGCCGATGGATCCCACGGTCTCGTATTCCGGGCCCCCGTAGCGCGGATCCACGCCACCGTATTCGTCGCACTTGACGACACGCTTGCAATAGATCGGACACGCGTGGCAGGTGTCCCGCTCAACGAGGATGGTCTCCGTCATGGTCGGACCCGAGATCTTCTCCGCACCCTCGAAGTTACCGAATTGGAAATTGTTCGTCGGGAGCCCACCCCCGGCATCGAGGGCCATGACGCCGCCGGGCGTACCGTGCTGGTGCAGGCTCTCTGCGCGTATCCCTTCCCTGACCTCGGTACCCATGAGACGGGCAAGTTCCATGACGCGATCGCGGTCGTCCAGTTCGACGTTGTTCGATCCCTTGACCGCGAGGGCGCGGAGATTCTTGGATCCCATGACGGCACCCATGCCCGTGCGCCCGGGGAAGTGGGTCAGGTCATTGATCACACAGGCGTAGCGGACGAGGTTTTCTCCCGCGATACCACACTGGGTAATCCGAATGCCGGGAACGTCCAACTCCTCCCGGATGAGATCCTCCACTTCACCCGTCTCCTTGCCCCACAGGTGACCCGCATCGCGAATCTCTACTTCTCCATCCTTGATCCACAGATACACGGGTGATGGCGCACGACCCTGGATGACGACGTGATCGAATCCGGCCTTTTTGAGTTCGGTCATCCAGTAGCCGCCCCCTTGTGCATCACCGAACCCTCCCGTGAGGGGCGATTTCGCACCCACGTTGTTCCGCCCACTTCCCGCTATCGGGGTCCCGGTGAGCGGTCCCGTGGCGAAGATGAGCCGGTTCTCGGGGCCCAACGGATCGCAATCGGTGGGCACCTCTTTCAGCAGGTAATAGGCGACTACAGCGCTACCACCGAAATATGTGCGGTACCAGGACTCCGGCGGTTCTTCTATCCAGGTCTTACCCTCTGTCAGGTCTACTCTGAGTACCTTCCCAACAAATCCCTTAGGCACTGCGATCCCTCCAAAAGTCTACTCTCGAATCAGCTTCCACAGATGAAGGCGCGGATGCGCTCTCGCGCCACGGCGGGGTCGTCGTTTTCCACGGCGATACGTTCCAGCGGACATAGGTCATCCCTCGACCGGTTGGCGATATGTTCGACCACACGCTCACCCTCGACATGGATGCCGGATCGCTCCAGGTGGTCTTGTGCATGCTCGCTGAGGAGTTCACCGAACACCCACCGCACGCCCGCTTCCGCGAGGAATAGTGCGGCGGCCTTGCCGATGACGCGATCTGCCACGGCCGACCCGATGAGATCGTCACCGAGGACGCCTATCGCGTCGAGGATGGGCTTGATTCCCGGTCCGTCTCCTCGCAGGATGATGCGGCCGCCCTTGACGACCACGAGTGATTCCTCAGAAGCCATCAACGTGTCAGCAGCGAGGCGAAGATCGGCCGGTCGGGTTGACTCGCTCAACTCTCCAACACCCCGCCCATTGCACTCCGCCCGAGGATCAACGCGCCCCAGAGTTTCTTAAACGCCGCGAGGTAGTCTCCATCGACGATTTCAACCGTCCGGGCATCGACCGGCTTCACCGAGGGAAACAGGCAGGCCATGGCGGCAGAGGCGGTTGATCGGAAAGCAATCTCGAAGACGACGGGCAGTTCGACCTCGAGAGGTTTGACCTCTCCGAGGTGCGCCAATGCCCTTCGTGCGCCGTCCTCGATCATGCCCCGGGTGCGCGAGGGTGGGATGCAGTTTGACGCATGACGATCAAAGGAGTCCTTGACCGTAACGGTCTCGATACCGGGCAGGCGACACTGCGCTTCTCGCGCCACTTCCCGATCTCCCGTGAGCAAAACCACCGGAACACCCATGGCACCCGCGATGCCGGCATTGATCGCCGTTTCCCCGACACTCTCCCCGTTACAACGGAGCTCCTGCACCACCGATCCCATGATGGTGTGGTTAAGTAGTCCCTCTCCCGTACCCTCGCGTGCATGATAGGCGACGAAGAACACGGCATCGAATCCGGGTTCCAATCCTTGCATCTGCAGGAGGGGCTTATTGCTGCCACTAATGAGCCGGGCGCCTTCGGCCAGGTCCTCGATGAGTATGTTGGTCATCGGTCCGTGACTATCGTTTACGAGGACCTCGTCAGCACCGGCGGCGATGGCACCCCGGACGGCGGCGTTCACGTCGCCGGTCAAAAACTTCCTGCCGCGCTCGTATTCAGTGGTCTCCTTTGGCGAACACTGCTTGGTGCTGGTAATCCCACTGGCACCCTCCATGTCCGCCGAGATGAATATCTTCAATGCTCGTCTCTCCTCCCCCTGGGAAATCACATGTAGGTGATGACTTCTCCGGGTTTGCGCCGCTTCCTCGCGTCCGGATGCATCCGCTTCGCACCCACCGGGGTCATGGCCACCGGGCGATGATGACGCGGCAAGTCCAGCAGTTGGGAGCAAGCCTCCTCGTCAAAGGCCCCGATCCAGCAAGTGCCCAGATCGTGGGCTTCTGCAACCAGCAGGATGTTCTGCATCGCCGCCGCCGTATCCTGCAGGCAGTATAGCTCGCGTCCCCGATCGCCATAATGTTCGGCAGAACGCTCGGCATCGGCGCAGATCACGATCACCACCGGAGCCTCGGCGATAAAGGATTGTCCGCCGGCGACGTCGACCAAACCCCGCCGCATGCCGTCATCCCTGACGACGTAAAAATGCCACGGCTGCCGATTTCCCGCACTTGGTGCCCAGCGGGCGGCCTCGAGTAGCTCTTCGATCACTTCTTCCGGGATTTCTTCCGACGCATAGCCCCGCACACTTCGTCTACGCTTGATAATGTCGATAAGGGTCAAAGACCACACCTCCAGGTAATTGGCACACGCTCATACATATTCGGGTTTTCTTTATCCGGGGAGGTGATTCCTACCGAGGATCGCGTGATGGCAGCGGCGGGAACGGGGAAAAGGGTACTCCCGGGGATCGGCCGAAGCCTTCCCCGGGAGCAAAGGCAAATCATTCACCCCGCCAAAGCTTCGTGATCAAGGCATGGATCCGTGCAGCCACATCCGGATCCAAGGGGCCGATGTTTAATTGGTTACCAACGTGTTTTTTGATCCGAACCGTGTCGCCATCATCGCCCGGGATGATGTCACAATGGCTCATATCGCTAAAGTACACGGAAGTCTTGGCCTGGCCAAGCTTCTTCTGCTCGATCGCCGTGACACAATCCTCTTCGATAATCGCCTGGTTGCCGGCAGCCAACGCGTCGACCGTAAGCGGAAGCGTCTCTTCGACATTCTTCTCATCGGTGGCAAAGCCCATGGGTTTTCCCCCCTCGATAATTGTGTGCTTCCATGATGACACACCAACCCGGGCACCCTCCCTGCCGGGGATGTATCGCACGCATGCGCCCTACGTCTATATTCGACTGGGCAGGCGATGACTCCTTTGAAATTCGGCCACAAATCAGGGATATGCGTCGAATATTAAGGAATCACCCTGTCATTTCGGGGGCTTCGCGTGCGTCACCGTATGCAAGCCGGCCGGGTGGAGGCCGCCGATGGGTGGTGTACAAAAAGATCGGCATCATCGGAATTTCCGCGGACTTAGCAGGCCTCCCCTGGACCGAAGGGTACGCAACAGTATTTAAAGGAGTTTTGCGCTCGAGGCCGCGGTAGGCAATTGCATCGTCGTTCGCGAAGATCCCCCCCGGGGATCTTGGGTTGAGTGAGGGGGACGACCATGTTCGAAGAAAACGCAGATACCCGCACCGTGACAATCTGCCTAAATGGATGCCAGTACGGGTTTCAAATCGCCTCGGCCAATCAGCGGCGGGATCGATGCAGCATCGTGTTCGACGGGGACGTGCCACTATGCAACGTGATCGCCGGCATCCTCGCCCGCCCATTGTCGTCTTACGAGCTGGATGCGGTCGTGATCGAAGCACCGCGCATGGGCCCCGTGGCGCACGCCCTCGCGAGTTTCCTGGGGGTTGATAGGGTGATCTGCCTGGGCCGCGAAACCGCCCGCACTGATGTGGCCAATACGCGCCGGATGCTGCTGCTTCTCGAGCACGCCCCCGATCGGGAGGCGTTCGAGGGGATGGAGTGCTGGGTGCGAAGGATGGGGGCAGAGGCGAGGGCATATGCCGCCATCACCGCGGGAACAAACACCCCCGGATTGCACACCGCCCACTGCTGATAGCGCCCCGGCGCAGCCGCGGTGTCAGTGGTCCGCGGTACCAAAAGACAGCCGATCCGAACGGCGGCCGATGGCCTCCTCGGCAGGATAAATCGCAATGCCGCCATCCTCCACCACGGCACACTCGGCCCCTGAGGACTCGGATGCCTCGCCGCCACGTGCCATGGCGTCCCCAATACGGATTTGAAGTGGATTCATCCTGCCCGCGTAAATCCGGCGGGACGAATCACCCTCGGCGCCCGCCACGGCAAACCCCGACAGGGCACCCGTGATATACAAATCACCCACGGCCGCCGCCCGACCACCCGGGTTCACATTCCCAAAGATGACCAGCGTGGCAGGGGACGAAACCGTCTGCCCACTACGGATATTGCCGAAATGGAATTCGGTATCCATGACCGCGTCCGCCATGCCCTCTGTGCCCACGCCGATTCCCAGCAGGGAAACGCCCGGAACGCTCTCCAACGCACGCAGAACCGCATCCACGACGCCGGGTAGTAACCGTGGTGCGGCCAATTCCACGCGGACCTGCGCACCATCGAGAAAATCCCCCATGGTCTGCAAACGCTGGCGCAGGGCGGATTCGATATCGCCCGGCTCACGAGCCGCGAGGTCTTCATGGACGAGGATCCTCAGGCCGCGACCGGTACCTTTTATCTTGATCACTTCGGAACACCTCCGGGAGGTTGAAGTCGAGTCGTAGAAAATGCTACCCGAAGAACCCCCCGGAGGCAAATGCCGGACTAGGGAATCAGGACGACCTTGCCGCAATCTCCCGAAGCCATTAATTCCATTCCCCGCTCGAAGTCTTCCATCGGCATCTCGTGGGTTAATATGGGGGATATGTCCAGACCAGCCTTCAAAAGGCCATCGGTCTGATACCAGGTTTCCCACATCTTCCGGCCGGCGATGCCCTCGATGGTGATCGCTGGGAACACGATGTCGTCACCGAAATCGAGGGTGACCCCCCGCTTCGACGGGACCCCCAACGCACTCATCCGCCCACCGGGACGGAGCATCTTGACGCCCTGGTCAATGGCTGCCGGCGCACCCGACATCTCCAGCACCCCATCCACACCGAGGCCACCCGTGGCCTCCTTTGCGATGGCCACCGGGTCTTCTTCCGCGGGATTAATCGCGATATCCGCACCCAGTTTCCGTGCCAGGTTCAGCCGATAGGCGTTCACCTCGGTCACGATGATCTTCTGTGCACCGCACATCTTCAGCAGAGGAATGCACATCAATCCGATGGGTCCAGCACCCGTGACGGCGATACTCTGGGCCGCTACGGGCCCGGCGAGGGCAGTCTGGACAGCGTTGCCCAGGGGCTCCATGGCGGAGGCTACCGAAAGATCCAGCCCGGGATCATTGACCCACAGGTTATACGCCGGGATGGAAACGTACTCTGCAAAGCACCCATCGACATCCACGCCGATGATGGTGGTATTGATGCAGGTGTGCATTTGCCCGGTACGGCACTGATGACAGGTATGACACACGATGTGCGTCTCCGCCGACACCATGTCTCCCGGTTTGACAATATCGACGTTCTCTCCCACCTCCAGGACCTCACCGGAGAATTCATGGCCGGCGATTAGAGGTGGTTTGATCCGCTCCTGGAAGGATTCGTCCCAGGCATAGATGTGATAATCGGTTCCGCAAATCGACGTTGCCTTGACCTTCACGAGAGCATCATCGGGACCAATGGCAGGAATGTCCACTTCTTTCATCGTCAACCCGGGGGCGGGTTCCGTCTTTACCAGGGCTTTCATCTTGCCTTGCATCGATGCATCTCCTCCCCTTTTCGTCCCACACTCCATTACCGGGTAAACCCGGACACCACCTCGGCATCCAGGGCCCGGATGATTTCGGTCAGCAGGTCCAGCGTATGCTCGTAATCCTCGAGCGCAATGATGCCCGCCTGGGCGTGTATGTATCGGGTCGGTACACCGAGCACCACACTCGGAACACCACCGGCGTGCAGGTGAATCTTACCCGCATCGGTGCTGCCTCCACCCATGAGGGATGTCTGTAGTGGAATATCGGCGGCTGCCGCACGCTCGATCACCAGGTCTCGAAACGGCAGGTTGGGCACCATGCTGCGGTCGAATACCAGCAGCGACGGTCCCCCGCGTAGCGTATCCGAGGCCCTGTCCTTGTCCCCACCCGGCACGTCCCCGGCGATGCTTACCTCGAGGGCAATTCCCACATCGGGGGCAACCATGTCGACGCTGGTCTGCGCCCCACGCAGCCCGATCTCTTCTTGGGCAGTTCCCACGCCGACCAGCGTTCCCGGGAAATCGCCATCGGCCAACCGGTGAAAGAGGTCGACGATCAGGCCACAACCTACCCGATCATCCCAGGCCTTGCTAAGGAGCAAATCCCCATCGCCGATGCGGGCAAATGGGCTGTCGGGCACGATTGGATCCCCCACGCGGATTCCCATGTTTTCGCGGGCATCCTCCTCATCACGCGCACCGACATCGATGAACATGTCCTTCGCTTTCACGACCTTATCGCGCTCCTTGGGTTCGAGGATATGCGGCGGCTTCGACCCGATGATCCCGACGTGGTCTCCACCAGCCGCCTTGACCACGACGCGATGGCCGAGAATGACCTGGTCCCACCATCCACCGAGGGGTTGAAACTTGATGAACCCCTCCGGGGTAATTCGCCCCACCATGAACCCGACCTCATCCATATGGCCCGCGAGCATGATCCTTGGGCCATCACTGGACCCGGGCAATTCAAAAATGACGCTGCCGAGCCCATCGTACTCCGGTTGTGCGATGTCTCCGATCCAGTCACTCATGACATCGGCCACTGCCATCTCGAAACCGGGAACACCCGGTGCCTGCGTGAGCATCTCGAGCATACGTATACGTGCCTGCCTATCCAATCCGGTCAACATCTATCCCTCCCGTCTCGCCGGCGCGATTGCCCGGACGAGGAGTGCGGTTGCATGGGCCGTAGCGAGGGAAGCGGGTAGCGCCGGGAGGCGTGCCCGTTCCGCCACATGGTCGGCCATGATTCCAGTATAACCCATACAGTTCATGGCAATGATCTCGACACTGGTCCGGGAGAGCACCCGGGCGGCGCGATCGAAGTCCGTCGGATCGCGATCGAAATCATACGGTGACGCCGCAACCGTCACGACCCGTCGCGAATCCACGCCAAACAACGTCTTTGCTGCGGATTCCTGTTCGGGCCTTGGTACCATCACACCGATCGGGCCACGCACGAGGCCGCGCACGAGACCTGGGAAGATCTCTCGGGGGACGATGATACGAGAACCGGGCAGCGCGAATCCGGGGGTACCCGTACAAAGCAGTACGACGGGATCCGCACCACTTTGGACGAGAAAACGAACGGCCTCGCACAGGAGCCGGCGTACACGTACCGGCTCGAGACAGACTTCGCGACCATTCCGAAGACGCGTTACCAGCACATCATCTCCGGTCGGCTGGAGGGCTGTTCGCCCGCGCTCATCGAGGCCATCCAGCGCTCCGCGCTCCAGTACGGGGATATCGCGTCCCCATACCTCCTGCATCAAGGGAACGACATCGGAACGCGGTGATTCTCCGATTGTGGCAACCCCTATTGGCCGCAGCGTCACCCCTCCACTCGTGGTTGCGCTCCACCTTTTCGTGTGTTCGCCAATCCGGGGTGACAACCCTGCCGTCATCATTTTGATCGTCGTCGTTTCTCATGTACACCGCTTGAAGGACCCCGGCATAAACTTCGAGTCCCGAAGGGATAGACGACGTCCCTTCCGGATGCTACAATTGGAGCATCTTTTCCGGGGAGGCGACCCCACTTGCGATGGAAAAAACCTGGGGTGCGTGACGCTGCCGGTTTCCCCGGTCCCCCCCCCGCGGGACGCCCCATCCCGATTCCTACCGAGCATGCGGAAGAGCCTTATAATGATCAACTGATAAAAAAGGGGATCGTCAGCCTCGCGTGGCCGGCCATCACCGAGATGGTCCTCATGACGATCACCCAGATCGTCGACATGCTCATGGTGGGTCGGCTCGGTCCGGCGGCTATCGCCGCCGTTGGCATCGCGAACCAGCCATCGTTCTTCGTGATGGGCGTGTTCCAGGCGATGGCCGTGGGTACTACCGCCGTCGTGGCGCGTACCATGGGAGCGGGTGATGCTGTATCCGCGGGCAGGACACTCAAGCAATCCATCCTCCTGGCGCTGGTCACCGGCGTCGTATTCACGGGCTTCTTCCTGGCCATTAGCCCCCTGGTCATCCGCTTCATGGGTGCGGGACCAGGGGTGTACCCTTCTTCCCTCGCATACTTCCGCGTCGTCGTCGGGGGTTTGATCGTCACCGCACTCACCGTGATCCTCACGGCCGCACTCAGGGGGGCCGGCGACACCCGCACACCGATGGTTGTTCGCGGGGTGGCAAACCTGCTGAACATCTTGCTGAACTACTTGCTGATCTTCGGTGCCTTCGGTTTCCCGCGTCTCGAGGTGATGGGGGCCGCCACGGGAACCGTACTGAGCCGGGTGTTCACCGTGGTTGTGTTGTTCTTGCTCATCCGGAGTAATCGGACGGTCCTGCATTGGACTGGCCCCCTACTCTCGAGATGGGACATGGCCCTCATCCGTCGAATCGTCCACGTGGGCTTCCCGGCGGCCGCAGAACAGGTAATCATGCGAAGCGGGCAACTGCTCTTTGTGCGCACGGTCGCCTCGATGGGAACGGTAGCGATGGCTGCTCACCAGGTCGCGATGAACATCGAATCCCTAAGCATCATGCCGGGGTTTGGATTCTCGGTGGCGGCCACCACCCTGGTGGGCCAACACCTTGGGGCTGGCCGCCCGACGTGGGCGGCACGCGCCGGCACCTTGACGTCTCAGGTGGCCGTGCGCGCGATGACGGTGATGGGCATCCTGCTCTTTCTCTTCGGGCCTTCCCTGGTGCGTTTTTACACTTCAGATCCGGGGGTGATCGCCCTCGGGGGAACGGCGCTTCGTATCCTTGCGCTCGCCCAACCCTTTTGTGCCATCAGCTTCACGATGGCCGGGGCACTCCGCGGAGCCGGCGATACCCGTTTCGTCATGCTCAGCACCGCCGTCGGCATCTGGGTGCTCAGGCTCAGTACCGCCCACATCCTCGGCATCATGATGGGACTCGGGGTTGCCGGGGCCTGGATCGGATTGGTGACGGATCAGCTGGCGCGTTCGTTTCTGACGCGCCGGCGTTTCCGGGGTGGAACGTGGAAAAGGATCCGGATCTAGCATGTATGTTGCAGGGGAACGCAGGCCCGTTGTCAAAACGAAGAGCGTCCAAGCAACCACTGTAGTCAGTCGTCGTGGAGAGGGGAGCATGCAATGCCCGACCTAGTGATCACCAACGCAACGATCGTGGACGGCCTCGGGAATCCTGCGTTCCCGGGCGCGCTGGGAATCACCGGTGATACCATCACCGAGATCTGGCGCGACCCCAACCCGGAAGGTTTCGGGGAACCTTCCGACACCATAAACGCCTGGGGGCAGGTGGTGTGCCCGGGGTTTGTCGACATTCACACCCACTCCGATTGGGGTATCTTCGAACATCCGGGGGCCGGTTCTTCGCTTCTGATGGGAGTCACCAGTGAGATCGGCGGCAATTGCGGCACCAGCCTGGCACCGACCTCCGCTGCCCTAGAGCGATACCTCAAAAGCATTGGCCGCAAGAGTCCCGAAAGACCCGGGGATATCGGCGAATTCCTGGATCGCGTGGATGCGATACGACCCGGGAATAACCAGGGAACCTTCCTGGGCCAGGGGGCCATTCGCGCCCTGGTCATGGGCGATGCGGTCCGTTTCCCGCGGGATGAGGAGCGCGATCTCATGATTCGCCTGGTGCGGGAATCCATGGAACTGGGTGCCTTCGGCATGAGTACAGGCCGGGCCTACGTTCCGGGGTGTCACGGGGGCTTCGCCGAAATACTCGCTCTCACCGAAGAAATTGGACGCCACCGCGGCCTATACACCTGCCACATCGCAGACCAGTGGGCCAACATCCACCGGGCCGTGCGGGAAGTATTGGAACTTGGCCTGTGCACCCACACGCCCGTCCAAATTGCCCATCTGAAAGTTGTCGGTAAAGATCACTGGGGGCGGATGGCCGAAGTCCTCGCCCTCATCGAAGATGGCCGGGACGCGGGCGTCGATGTGGCCGCGGATGCCTATCCGTACGATTATGCAGCCATCGCCCAGTTGCGGGATCGTCTGCCCCCCCGGATGCGAAGTCTCGCCGAGGGCGAGCTGCTGGATCTCCTCGGTATCGATGCGGGCGTCGAAGAAATCCGGCGTGGGTGGAGAGAAAACCCCGACTACGGATCGGCTCGCCTCCCCGGACTGGGCGTCGTCTGGTGCGCGGAAACCCCTGATGCGATCGGCAAGGACCTCGGCGAGCTGGCCGTGGAGTACCGGACCGACGTCGCCGGCGCCGTGGCCCGCCTGCTCCGCTCCAATGCCCTCGGGGTCAAGGTTGCCGGCATCATGGATGAGGATGACCTCCGCACGGCACTGTGTCATCCGCTGGTGGCAATCGGAAGCGATTCCGGGCTGCGAGATCCCCGGGAAGACGAGGCGGCGAATCCGGCGGCTTCATCGGTTCACCCCAGGGAATATGGCACTTTTCCCCGGGTTCTCGGGCGGTACGTGCGCGAAGAAGGGCTGCTGACACTCGAAGAAGCCATCGCCAAGATGACCTCTCTACCGGCGGAACGTATCGAATTACCCGACCGGGGCAGCATCACCAGAGGCCATCGGGCTGACCTGGTAGTCTTCGACCCCGATACCATCATCGACCTTGCCACGCCGGAAGATCCCATGCGCCCACCCGCGGGCATATCCCGGGTGATCGTGAACGGCCGCATTGCGGTATCCGATGGCAAACTCACGGGGCAGCGGGCCGGAGGATCACTCCGTGACTTACAGGGTCGCGTGATATACGGATAGCCATCGGCACCGGGGGGATCGGGGTACCACCCGGGTGAAACCTGACAGGGGGATTGACACCTTGGACCTCGACCGGGACCCAGACGGACCCTCCGCGGGACAGCGTCGTCGGAATATGCACAGTCGGGTCATGCGCCTGGCATGGCCGGTCATGACCGAGCAGATCCTGGCGACGATCACGCAGATGGTGGACGTGGCCATGGTAGGCCGTCTCGGCGCGGCTGCGATCGCCGCCGTCGGCATCAGCATACAGCCTTTGATGCTGGTGTTCTCCATATTCGGCGCTCTATCCGTCGGAACCACGGCCGTGGTCGCACGCTCCATCGGTGCGGGCGATCCGGGCCTGGCCTCGCGCACCCTGCGTCAATCCCTCATCGTCGGCACGTTGATGGCGATCGGAATCTGTGTCGCCGTCTATTTCGGGACGCCACAATTCGTGGGCATCATGGGTCCGGCACCCGACGTATTGGACCTGAGTGTCGGCTATGTGCGCGTGATCCTCCCGGGCGTGGTGCTCATGATGGTCTCCTTTATCATTGCCGCCGCATTACGGGGGGCCGGCGATACCATCACACCGATGAAGGTGAACCTCGTGGTCAACCTGGTCAACCCGATCCTCAACTACCTCTTCATCTTCGGAGCCTTGGGATTTCCCGCCCTGGGCGTACGGGGTGCTGCACTTGGAACGACGCTTGCGCGTAGTGTCGGCGGGGTGGTACTCCTGGTCATCGTGATGCGCGGCCCCACACCCCTCCGTATTCGCTTCCGCGAGGGCCCCCTCTTCCGACCCGAGCTGATCAAGCGCATCGTCCGGGTCGGATTGCCCGCTGCCGGGGAACAACTCATCAGCCGCGTCGGGCAGATCTTCTTCTTGCGCATCGTAGCCGGCCTCGGGACCCTGGCGTACGCGGCCCATACGGTCGCCGTTAATGCCGAATCCATATCCTTCATGCCCGCCTTTGGTTTCGCGACGGCGGCAACCACGCTCGTCGGTCAGAACCTCGGTGCGGGGCAACCGGATCGCGCCCAGGAAAGCGTATGGGCGACGTGGCGGATCACGGCCACGATCGGTGCGGTGGCCGGCGTATTGATGCTGACGATACCGTCATGGATCATGCGAATCTATACGACCGATCCCGGGGTCATCGCCACCGGCACGATGTTACTCCGAATCGTCGCCCTTGCGCAGGTTCCGATGACCACCTACTTCGTCATCGCCGGGGGCTTGCGGGGCGCCGGTGACACACGCATGATGCTTTACATTAGCACCGGGAGCGTGTGGCTGGTGCGGCTGGGCCTCGCGCAATTGTTCGTGGGAGTCCTCGGGCGCGGTATCGACTTCGTTTGGTACGCCATGGTACTGGATTGGTTCGTGCGCGCGGGCCTGTCGGTCCTGCGCTTTCAACGCGGAAAGTGGAAGGATCTACGTGTGTAGCGAAGGGGCTAGTCGCTGCGGATCCACGCGTGATGCAGGCGTAGATCATGCCCGTAGGGAATGCGTAATTCCTGTACATCTTCGCGGACGAGGCCGCGAACACTTGTCGTCCAAAGCGATGCATATAGGTAATGTTCCTCGACGAGTCGCCCGAATTCTGCGACCTTTTCGCGTCGCGCATCGGGATCATACTGGCTCGCGGCTTCCATCAGAATGTCGTCGATTTGGTTTTGGAGACTGCGCAGATCGGGATTGTGCCACATCTGTGACACGTTCCAGTAGCTGTCGCTGCGCATGTTGGCCGTGTAGGCCAGGGGATCGACCACTTCCGGCATGAGCACCCAGTAGGAGAGATCGAATTCCCCTGCACGCATCCGCTCATAATACTCCGACCGTTCCAGTACCTCGAGATCAACACCAATACCGAGCCTTTCGATCTGCTCGGCCAGCATGCGGGATACCTCGACGCGGCTCTTCTCCGAATCGGTAATCATGTTGAGCACGTGCGCGGGCTCGGCTTCAGCGGAACTCCCGGCCTCGGGGGCTAAGAACCCCGCATCATCGAGCAGGGAACGCCCCTGCTCCAGGTCCGGGGACATGGACTCCTCTTCGGATTTTTCCCCGGTGAGCGGGATTTCGCCGGGTCCCAGCAGTTGTGCATCGTGACGGAAGAACTCCTCGATGATATGCGCCCGATCGATGGCAGCATCGATGGCCCGTCGCGCCCGCTCATCCTCGAGCACGGGACTGGCGAGGTTGTACATGAGCACATGTTGATCCAGCTGCGGCCGCCGCACCGCGCGATACCCCTCGGGAGCAGAGTATCCGAAAGGCACCCGCATCATGAGCCCGAAATCCAGGTCCTTGAGCGTTTCGGGATCCACCCCGGAAGCGCTCGTGACAAAGGTTACAGATCCAAGTCGCGGATCCCCGCGGTAATAGTCCTCTGTAGGCGTGAGACCGACCGACACCTCCTCGGCCAGCGGATCGCCCAGCCCACCTTCTCCTCCCATGTACTCGCCGGCGTAGAAGCTGCGATCGCCCGCACCCTCGATGCCGACCTGCCAATCCACCGAGAACGGCCCCAGTCCGACGGGTTCCATTTCGAAAGCCTCTTCCCGTTTTGCCACCGCGCTGGGAGAGACCAAGCCCATCTGCGGCCTTGCGAGCGTAAAGAGCAGATTGGGATCGGCATACCACAGGTGAATCTTCAACGTGTCGGGATCGACGACCTCGATCTCGCGGACACTCGCGAGCCACGCACCGGCCACCACGGGTGGGCCGACCTCACGAACGCGGCGCAGGTTTTCCGCCACGGCTTCTGCATCACAGGGGGTTCCGTCTGCGAAGGATATCCCGGGCCGCATGTGGATCTCGAGCACCCGGCCATCATCGGAAAAGGACCAGTCGGAAGCAGCGGCACCGGTGATGCCCTCCTCCGCCCGGTATTCGAATAGCCCGTCGGTAATGGCGGCAGCGATAGCCTGTTCGCCCTGTGTCATGGCCTGGTGAGGATCCAGGGTCTCGATGAGTCCCGAGACGGAAATGCGGAGTGATCCCCCGACGTCCACACCCGACATGCCCTCGAAATCGGAGTAACCCTCGACCCAGGCTTCCTGGGAGAGCGATTCCGGGACATCCCCGGGCAAGAGGTAGGGCAACAGGAATAGCAAGAGGATCGCGGGGAGAATCCACGCGTAACCAAGCCGGTCTTTGAGTGCCGACCTCCGGGCGTTAGGACGAGAGACACGTCTTCTCCTCGGTACCAACGCGATCCACCTCCCGCGGCAAGAATCCAAATGCTGCGAACATCCTACCATCAAGCGTGCGATCTGCAAACGGGTGGCACAAGCGGGCGAACCGGGGAAAGCAGTGCCTAGACGCGACCCCCCTGATTACGTAGGAAAGCCAGGCGCCGTCCGATGAAATACGCCGCCAGGACCTTGATAATGTCACCGGGAATATAGGGGAGGACACCGGCGACGATTGCGCCGGAAATACCCATCTGGGTGATGATTGCGAGCCAAAGCGCGCCGGGGATGTATACCAGGATCACTCCGCCGACAACACACCCCAGTACGATGCCGGAAGGGCCCGGCTTTCGGTCGGCGATCCAACCGGTGACATACGCACCACCGATCAAACCGACCAGGTAGCCGCCGGTCGGGCCCATGAGCACCCCGGGACCGGCCAACCCCCCAAACAGGGGCAGGCCCGCGATACCCAACAGCACATACACCACCTGGCTGACGGCGCCGTCCCCTGCACCGAGCAATATCCCGGCCAGCATCGTACCGAGCGTCTGCCCGGTGATGGGCACTGGCGTAAAGGGAAGTGGGACGCGCAGAAAAGACAGGGCCGCGGTGGCGGCCACCATAAGGGCGATACGTGCAAGCCTACGAATATGCATGCTCAACTCTCCCCCCGGGGAACGATGAGCGGAATGCCCGATGCTTCGGCAGTCCGCAATACCTGGGGTATCACCCGGGTGCAGTTGCGACGGGCCGCCCAGGCTACATCTTCGCGGTATCCCAGGCGAACCAGGTTCTGTGCCGCCGGGGATTCGAGTAGCGCCTCGAACAGCGAACCGTCTCGAGAGCGGGCATAGTCGCGGGCCACCATGGCTCCCCCGCCGAGTACGTGACCATTCACGCCGCCAATCAGTTCCCCGGCGAACAACACGTCCTCGGGGGTCACGCGGCGTCCCCCGGCCGTCCCCGCGCAGGCGACGTGGACGCGATCCGTTTCCACCCGGGATAGATATTCGACCAGGGCATCGACATTGTTGAAACACCCGAGCACGGTGTGGGGCGCATCACGGGCCAGGGCGATGGTCCGGGTGCCGTTGCTCGTCGTCATGGCGATACGACGTCCGTTGACCACCGCGCCCGCGTGCTCCGCGGGCGAGTTTCCAAGATCCAGCTGGGGGAGCTTCTTCCCCTCGCGTTCGCCCGCCGTCACCACCCCCGTGGTTTGACCCAGCTGCGCTGCCGCCTCGGGTGTCGTGACCGCCCATATCCCCGACGCCCCCGCTCCGAGCGCGGCCGTGATCGTCGTGGTGGCTCGCAGGATGTCGACGACCACCACGGTCGTATCCGCCAGGTCAACCGCCGCCAGTTCATCCGCCGTGAAGCTGACGTCCACAGAAGACACGCTCGTCAAGGATGCATCTCCTCTCCAGGCAACGTACGCAGACCCGCCGTGAAGATCTCGGCCAATACGGTGAGGTCGACATTGCCCCCGGTGAGTACGACGGCCACCTTCTTCCCAGCGCCTTCGACGGCGCCCGTGAGCAGGCCAGCAAGTGAGACGGCCCCCGATGGTTCGATGAGCAGCTTTAGCCTTTCACAACCCAGGTAGGTGGCGTCGCGGATGGCATCCTCGGAGACGAGGTGGATCCGATCGACATGCCGACTACAGTATGCAAAAGTCACCGGACCCGGCTTGGGCGTGCGCAGTCCGTCGGCAATCGTGTCCACCTCGACCTGGACGGGTTCGCCCGCCTGCAGCGATGCATGCATGGCACGAGATCCCTCGGGTTCCACCCCGATGATCTCCACCCCGGGATGCGCAAGCTTCGCGGCCGTGGCCACACCGGACATCAGTCCGCCGCCGCCGATGGGAGCGAGAATCGTATCGACATCCGGGAGTTGTTCGATGATCTCAAGTGCACATGTCCCCTGCCCGGCAATGATGTCATCGTCGTCGGTGGAGTCGATGTAAGTAAGCCCGCCCTCTTCGGCCAATACCTTGGCGTGGGCCTTGCGCTCATTCGAAAACCTTCCATGTCGCACGATGGTGCCGCCATACCCCGCTACGGCCCGCTCCTTGAGAACGGGGGCATCTTCGGGCATGACGACGGTGCAGGGGACCCCGAGTTGGGCGGCGGCGAATGCCACCGCGGCCCCGTGATTTCCCGAAGACGCCGTAATGACACCCAGGGCGCGATCGTCGTCGGGCATCCGCGTCATCTTGGTGAAGGCACCGCGGATCTTGAACGAGCCGGTCTTTTGGAGCCCTTCCGGCTTCACCCATACCTCGTGCCCGGTGTAATTGCTGAAGGTGCGCGAGTACTGCATCGGCGTCGGATTCAACACGGAGGCCAGTTCCCGCCTCGCCATTCGAAAGCTATCCCACTCGATCATGACATCCACCCCTTCGGGAATCGCCCCAGCATAGATGCATACCGGAGCTCGTACGGTTTCTTATTGACGAAATACCCGCCATTTTCCTTCCAAGGGGTTGCGTAAGATGGGGGGGCGCCGATGCACAGAGCCCCGGGATTCCCGCCGCACACAATGTGCGCGCCCGTTCGCCGGCGAGAGCTGGGTCGAAGAATACCCTCCGCGAAATCCTCGGACGGGTTTTGGCATCGCACCACTCGGCAGGAAAGCCCCCGCTCACCAAGAAGACGTGTGCATCAGAAGTGATCTCTCATGAAGGCGGGGATATTTGTCGTGATGGACGACGCGCGCAGGATCCAGGACATGCGGGACGCTATCGGGGAAGTCGTGGTGGGTTACCAGGAACCGGTCGACCTTCTGTTGGTCGCACTGCTCGCGGAAGGACACGTGCTACTCGAGGATGTTCCCGGGGTGGGAAAAACACTCCTCGCCCGCACCGTGGCCCACATCTCCGGCCTGGCCTTTGGACGCATCCAGTTCACCCCGGATCTGCTGCCATCGGATGTGACCGGCATCAACGTGTTCAACCCGCAGACGCGAAACTTCGAATTCGAGGCCGGCCCGGTATTCACCAACATCCTCTTGGCCGACGAGATCAACCGGGCAACACCCCGTACGCAATCGGCGCTCCTCGAATGCATGCAGGAGCGGCAGGTAACCATCTCGGGCACAACCCGACCCGTCCCCCGCCCGTTCTTCACCATCGCCACGCAGAACCCGGTGGACATGTCCGGCACCTTTCCCCTCCCATCAGCGCAGATGGATCGATTCCTCCTTCGGATTCACCTGGGCTACCCCACCGAAGACGATGAAATGCAACTTTTGGATCTGCATCCAAGGGGGGCCGACCCCGATTCCCTCGCGAGGCAGGTATGCGATAAGGACGCGCTCTCGATACTGCAGCAAAGCGCCCAGGAGGTGTTCGTCTCGGAGGAACTGCGAGAATACGTGGTCCAAATCGTTCGTGCCACCAGGGAACACGAAGCCCTGCAGCTGGGGGCCAGTCCTCGCAGCGCCATCATGCTGGCATCCGCGGCACGTGCCCTCGCATTGATCCGGGAGCGGGACTATGTCACCCCGGATGATATTCAATCGCTGCTGATCCCGGTCCTCGCGCACCGGATCGTCCCCAGCCGGGATACCAGCTTACGCGGGAAAGATACCTCGGCCATCCTCGAGGAAATCGCCGGGAACACCCCGGTTCCCGTTGATCAACCATGAGCCGAGACCGAGTACTCGCCCTGATCCTCTCGATGATACTGATCCTCGGGCTTGCCTCCGAAACACCTTCGCTGGTATTCCTCTCCCTGAGCGTGGGAGCGGCCGCCCTGCTCGGGCGACTGTGGGCATTGCTTGGTGCGCAGAACTTCTTTCACGCCCATACCATGAGCGAGCAACGCTGTTTCATCGGCGACGTGACCGACCTCGAGGTCCGGATGGACAACCCAACGCCCCTTCCACTCCCGTGGGTTGAGGTTAACGATCCGCTACCGGAGGAAGGCCTGCAGCTGACCGGTGGACCCTTCGGGGCAGAATGGGTTGGTCTCTCGATGCGAACGGGCCTGGGCTGGTTTGAGCGATTGCGCCGCACCTATCATTTCACCGCCCGACGGCGCGGATACTATCGGCTGGGCCCCGCCTCGATACGAATCTGGGATCCCCTGGGCCTGTCTTTCGTCGACCGGCGATTTTCCCAGCGCCTCGGGGTCACCGTGCTTCCTCACGTGTTGTCGCTCGAAGACCTCGGCATCATCGCGGACCACCCGTTCGGTGATCCCCAGCACGATCGCTGGCTCTTTCGTGACCCGCTTTCGATCGCCGGCGCCCGCCCCTATCAAACAGGAGACCCCATGCGATCCATTCACTGGCCGGCCACCGCTGCCACCGGTGAAATGATGACGCGCGTGCAGGAAGGGACGCGCACCCCCGAACTGACCATATTTCTCAATGTCACGACCGTACCCATCTCCTGGATCGGGCTCATCCCCGAGTTGCTGGAACTATCCATCACCACCACCGCCAGCGTCGCCTCCCACGCGCTCGAAGAAGAGTTCGCGGTGGGACTGTACTCCAACGGAAGCCTGGTGAAGGAAACGCCGGAGGACAGCGCACGTCCCATCATCGTGGAACCATCTGCGGCATCCGGTCACCTCGGCGACATTCTCGAGATCCTGGCGAAAACCTCCGACCACGGGCGGGAATCCATCGAGACGACCATGCGCCGGCAGATGGACCCGAACGACTATGGCGTCCATACGGTGCTCGTCACTTCACTGCTGCTGCCTCCCCTGCGGACCCATCTTGCGGGATTATTGGAACGCAACATACCATTGACCATCCTGTACACCGGCGAGGAACCCGTGCCATCGATGCCCGCGGGAACGGACATACACGTTCTCGGGGGCAAGGGGAGGTGGAAGGCAATTGTGGAGTGATAACATCCATGTCGAATCGATCTTTTCCGCGCTCCTGCGGGCTACAGTTGACCTCTGCTGGCTACTTCCGGCGGGAACCATCGTGGCCGAAGCCTTCTCCGATTACCCGAACCTCGTCGTAGGCACGACACCCCTGGTCGCCGCACTGTACCTCCCCGCCCTTGCTGCGGGATTCTTCGGCGAGCGGCCGGAGCACCTGTCGCTGACCCGGGCGGTCGGCGCCACGATCCTTTTGGCCGTGTGGTGGCTCAGCAACCGCCCACTCTTCACCGACCCCTCCGCCCCGGGGCTTGCGGCCATCCTGTTTGCGATCGCCTCCGGCCTTTACCTGGGGATCGCGACCTATCGCGGGCTGGCGGCAGCCGTGAGCGGCGGATCCCTGCGCTTTCCACGGGCGCTGATGCGCGGAACGATCATGACATCTTTGGTACTGCTCTACCTGCGCATCGTGGAACTCCCCGTCCCAATATGGCCCGCCCTGGTGTTGCCCATCGCCATCGTCGCCATCGGTGTATCGGAGCGCAGCTCGACCGGCGATCCCACCGAGATGGGATCGGGACTTCGCCTGGGGGGCAGGGGGGTCATCACCCTGGTCGTTGCCGCCATCGCCATCCTGCTCGCCCTCCTGGTCACCGCCACCCTCTCCGCGGGTTTTTGGACCGGGGTCCTTTCACTGCTGGGCTTCGCCTGGAGAGTCATCGGTACCGGCATCGCTTACCTCGCGTACCCGGTTATATACGTGGTGTTCTTGATCTTCCAATTTATCCGGGGATTCTTCCGGGAAATCGAACCCCACGAGGAGGCGACGACCCCGGGCCCGCCGGAGCTACCCGAGGAAATCGCCCAGGCGACAACCGGGGCAAGCCCCTGGGCGATTCTCGCGCTGCAGGTACTATTGGCCATCGCGGTGGGCCTCTTCCTTTACTGGTTGTTCCGCACCATCATGCATCGCCGCGAACGGCCCGATCCCGGGCAGTGGGAAGAGGTCCGCGAATCGATCTGGGAACCGGGGATGCTGCAAAGCGCCCTGTCCAGCCTCTTTACACGCGGCGATGGGGAGGCCCCGACTTACCGTACGAACACCGAGAGGCAGGTGCGGACGATCTTTCGTCGGCTATATACCAGGGTGCTCCCACTCCGGCGCGCACCGGATGAAACGGCCCGCACCTTTGTCGGGCGACTGGCCCGGCATGTACAATCACTCGAGGGCGCACTTACCCGGTTGGTCAGATGCTACGAGCGCGCACGCTACGCGCCGCCCGTCGAAGACGAGGAATTGGTACGCACGGCTCGGATCGCGTGGGGTGAGGTCTCGCGGGGTTGGCGCGAAGTGAGAAGCGAAGACGACCGCGAGTAACAGGCGGCGGGCCGAGACGAAACGGTCCGTCTTCGCCCCGCCGCAGATGAGACCAAGAGCGCATTATTCTCACTCGGTTGGCGAGCAGGCCTCGGTCAATTCCTCGAGCACGTCGCAGGCTTTCCACAATTCTTCCTCGGGGATCATGAGCGGGGGCGTCAGGCGGATAACCTGTCCGGCGACGCCGGCGGGCACGAAGAGATATCCGCGCTCCAAGGCCGCATCCAACACCTTTTGCACGATGCCGCCATCCGGTGCACCGGTCGAGGGATCCACGTATTCGATGCCCACCATCAATCCGAGACCGCGTACATCACCCACGCAGCCGAATCGATTCGGCCAACTGGAGAGGTGTTCAAGCAGTCGTTCGCCCAGCCGAAGGCTCCGCTCTGGCAGCGCATCCCCCTGCAACACCTCCAAGGTGGCGATCCCGGCGGCGGCGGAAATCGTGTTCCCCCCGAACGTCGTTCCATGGCTTCCGACGGGCCATCCACCGAGCAAATCCCTCGGGCCGGCCAGGGCACTGATCGGGAATCCCGATGCCATGGCCTTTGCCACGCACATTAGGTCGGGCGTAACCCCCAACCGATCTGCCGCGAACATGGCCCCGGTTCGCCCGAAACCGGTCTGTATTTCGTCAAACACGAGCAGGATGCCATGCGCATCGCAGAGGGAGCGAAGCCCCCTGAGGAACCGCGCCGGTACCGGGATGAATCCTCCCTCTCCCTGTACGGGTTCGATGATGATCGCGGCAACCTCATCGGGGGGTGCCACCCGGTCCATGTGTTCCTCGAGGGCGGATAGGCACTCTAGGTCGCACTCCTCTGCGCTTCGGCGATGCCACGGGCAGCGGAAGCAGTTGGGATAGGCGGCGAAGCTGACCCCCGGAAGAAGCGGGCCGTAACCGCGTTGGTGGCCGGCCTTGGAGCCCGTTACGGACGTGGCCCCGATGGTTCTACCGTGAAAGGATCCGTGGAAGGCAATGAAACGAAAACGACCGCTGACATATCTTGCCAGCTTGAGGGCCGCATCCACGGCTTCTGCACCGCTGTTGCCAAACCAGACCATGTCGAGTGGGTCGGGCAACAGGTCGATCAGCTTCTCCGCGAGATCCAGCTGTGCCCCGGTGCCCATCACACCTGCCGGCGCGTGAATCACACGGTCCATCTGGGATCGGGCGGCATCCACCACCGCTGGATGGTTGTGTCCCACGTTGGCGACGGCGAACCCCGCCATCATGTCGACGACACGACGCCCCTCGGACTCTAACCATACCCCGCTGGCACGATCGATCGGTATGTTGGGCCAATCATCACTTACCACCGGTGGCACAAGGCGATCCAGGCGGCTCTTCATGTCCGCACGCTTCATATCCTCACACGCCCCTTTCCGGTACGAGGAATCGCTGGGTCATCAAGGGTGGGACGGGCCAGGAAAGCCACCCTAAGTCTCATCGTATTCGTGTCCGCAGCTCCAGCACCGGACACTTCCCGGCCATCTCCTGGCGCCACAATCCGTACATCGCCCCCGGGTACCCGGCTTCACCCGAACGCGCGGTGCCGAAAAATCCGGGCGCGCCTCCGTAGAGTGCCCTGCTTCGTCGGGTGGCGTCCGTCCACGGAATAGGTAGATCGCCACCCCCAGCAGGATGAGGGCAAGGGCAATGTACAGCAGTGTCATTCTGCTCCAGCCTCCACTTGTTCGGCGTAGAACGCGTCACCCCGGATAATCAGGACCGAGCAACGTGCGTTGCGCGCGACGCGCTCACCTACGCTCCCGAGGAACACCGAGGCGAGCCCCGTGATCCCCCGGCTACCCATGAGGATGAGGTCCACATCGCGCTTTCGGGCTGTCTTGACGATCTGCGAGCCGGGATCCCCGTGGGCCAGCACGCCCTCCACGCTGACACCATTCCTACGCATCTGTTCTACGGCTTCTTCGAGCAGTTGCTTACCGTGTTCCTCGAGGAAACTCATGACGTTCACGCGCCAGACGTCGACGCCCTCGTAAATCGCCGTCGTCGGTATCACGTGGATCATGATGACCTCGGGAATCTCGTACTTCTCCACCATGGTGGCCGCGAATTCCGCCGCTTCGAGGGAGTGTTCCGATCCATCGATGGCGACGAGGATACGTTCCAGTTCCGTTCTCAAGTCTCTCTCCTCCTGATGCCAGCAAGATAATGTGCTTCACTGCGCAGATTGTTTACCCCCCGTGAAGTATTTACACGCGGATCACACAAGTTCCTCCAACCTCAAGGGCAGGCCGTGTAAACAACCTGTAAGGTGCTTCCTGGAGGGCATTCTGTCTATAATGGGCAAAACGATACCGGGCCTCCGGTGTCGTGCGAGGTCGATTGGAGAAGATAACGAGACGTAGTCCGATAGAAAGGGTGAGCGATGTGACAGGTATGTATGCCACGGCTACCGCGCCATGCATCAAGACACGATGTTGGGCGATCGCCCTGGCCCTGGCCCTATGCCTCGCACCCTACTTCGCGGCCAACATGACCGCACAGGCCGCAACGCCTCCAAGTATTATCGTCAACGATACACCGCTGGAGACCTCCGTCACACCCATCGTGGTGGAGAATCGTTTGATGGTGTCCGTGGCGGACTTTGCCCACCTGGTGGGAGGCAGTGTGCACTTGCACAGCCCGACCGGGGTCATGCGATTCCTGTCTCCGGTGGCGGGCTTTATCCTGCAGTCAGGCGACAGGGCGGTATATGGGCATCCCGAGATTACCGAGCAACCCGTCGCGCCGGTCATGCGGGGGGATCACCTGATGGTCTCCGTGCGCTTTTTGGCAGAAGCGTTCGGGTGGGAGCTGGATTGGGATGCAAGTCAGCACGCCGTCGTTTTGCACTTTGAGCCGGTAGATACCGTTCCCGTCCCCGAGGAGGCGTCGGAAGAGGAAACCGATGACACCGATGACAACGTGTTCTCCGCAGTGGATTATCATCCCACGGAAGAAGAAATGGAGCTATTCGTTCGGACGGTCAGTGCCGAGTCTCCCAACGAGCCTCTGGAAGGCCAGACTGCGGTGGCAGCGGTCATCGTAAACCGTGTACTCTCCGATGACTTTCCCAATACCCTTTGGGAAGTACTCACCGCGCCCAACCAGTTCTGCGTGGTCGAAAATGGCCAGGTAGAACGACCGATCGTGGACGGTGCCGAAGAGGCGGTACAGCGGGCGCTCGCCGGTGAAGACCCCTCCGAGGGTGCTTTCTTCTTCTTCGCCTTTAACCGCGTGTCACGCAACACGCAAACCGGGGCCTGGATGTACAGTCTGCCCGAGACGGTCCGCATCGGTGTACACAGTTTCCGCGCCATGCCGAAGTAGACACGGCATCGCGCCGCAGGCATCAACTGGACCCGTCCTGTCAGAGCGGACGGGTCTTCTCATTTCGCGGATACTGGAAAACCCGGGGACGGGCAGTTATCATGAATCCAGAACGAGGGTGCGCACCTTGAGGAGGTCTGTTTTCTTTGCCGGACAAACGTGTGCGATACATCTCCCGAGAACTCGGATTGCGGGCGGTCGCCGCCACGACCACGGAGGCCATCGCCGACGCCCACCAGGCCCACGAGACCACGCCCACCG
>PUNF01000072.1 GCA_003552525.1 Clostridia bacterium
CACCTGCTCTGGAAAACGTAACCGTGGAGGATGTTGAGCCATATTGGGCTCATCTTTTTTCCAATGTTTATGATACTCGTGATCAGCAAGCCAAGTTTCAGTATTTCAGTTGGTTGGAAACACTGGAAGAGGATACCAGAATTATCTTCCGCACCAGAAGTCGCCCGCAAGACGGTGATTGGACCTCCTGGGACTTACATGAAAACACCCCGGACAACAGATATTATCAATGGTATGTCCGGCTTATATCTGACGGTCACATTTCTAGCGTTCCTACCTTGGAACAAGTCGACTTGGAATATGAGATACCACCGGTGGACCAGCCCCGTGACTATGAAAGTACCTTTGAGTCAAGGTTGTTGAATGTTTATCCTTATGCTTACAATCGTTATGGCGATATTTCTATAAATTTTACTCTGGAACCTAACACCAGTTTCGGTAATTTCCAAATGAGGGCAGGAAGAAGCGCAGACACCTCTCATGATTCTTGGAATGATTGGGACTGGAGAGATGTTAGCGACGGTGATTCCTTGTCTCAATTTGACGGTTCTAGATATCTGCAGTACCGGGTTACCTTGGGCACGGATGAGTTGGGCAATACCCCGGCTTTGGAGTCTGTGCATATAGACAATGTAGAGCCCTATCTGGGGAGAGTTATTTCCTCGGTTTACGATACTAGGGATGCCAGAACAGAGTTTATAGGTTTTGATTGGGTTGATGATTTGCCTGAGGATACTCGGGTTGTATTCAGGACCAGGAGTTCGCCTGATGGCTCTGACTGGGGTGCTGGATGGGATGTTCCCGATGCCACTCAGGATGATAGGTACTATCAATGGTTGGCCTGGTTTTGGTCAGATGGTCATATTTCTCGCGTGCCGACTTTGGAAGAAGTGAATCTTGAATATGACCCACCCAGCTTGTGCGCCCCTAGAGATTATGAGAGCACCTTTGATTCCCGGATTTTCGATCTAGGGGAATCAGGAAGTATCAACCTGGGCTTGGATTATGATATTCCTCCCAACACTTCCATAGCAGTTTATCTTAGAACCGGTAATTCCTCCAGTCCTGGTTCCGGTTGGGAGAGCTGGACAAAACTTCCCACTCAAGAGGAAATTGCGGTCCCAGAAGAGTTAAATAATAATCGGTATGCACAATACCGCTTGGTTTTGGGAACCGATGAATTAGGAGTTACGCCTTCTGTAGATAAAGTGGAAATGATAATTTTTGGTGGCTCCTTAGTATCTTCGCCTTATGACACCACAGTGACCGATAACAAAATGACAGGAATAGAATGGATTGAGGATATTCCGGAGGATGCTTCTGTAGAGATGAGCGTTAGAACCTCAGACTCCGATTCCTTCTTACTTGATAGTAACCAAATCAATAGCGGATGGCACTCAGTGGCTATATCCGAGCCAGGAGAAAGTATATCCAACGCTCATTGTTCCAAGCATTCTGTGTCCGACGGTTATAGGGTTATCTGTAGCGAAAGCGCTTTGCCGTCTGACCTGAGAGCGGAACGTCCTGAAAATAAATACCTGCAGTATAGACTTTCTTTGTCTGCCAACCCCTTTGATCTAGGAGACCTTCCCACTATCTATGAGACCGGTTTGGAATACGAGGCCATGTATCCCTTTGTAGACTCTGTCAGTCCGGATCGATTCAATAATACAGAGGAAGTGAATATTACCATAGAAGGTTCGAGTTTCCAGGAAAAAGACGGTGAGATTCCTGAGGTAGCTTTAATTAATGAGATAGATGGCAATGAAGTGGAAATCTGGGCGGATACAGTAATTTACCAAGGTTATAATGAATTAGCCGCCACTTTTGAAGATGTTACCCTTTACGCCGGTTCTTGGGATGTAGTGGTGAAGAACCCTAATCAGGGCAGAGGTTCTTTAGAGGAGGGGCTGACTCTGGTTAACAGCGGAATTTATACAACTGAACCCTATGACCTTGGAGGAGGCTCGGAATTTGGAAGTATTAATTTCGGTCTTCATGAGCCGGATGGGACAAGTATTACCATTGAAGCTCGTTCCAGTAATAATGAAGAGGACCTAGTGGACCCTCATGATCAAGGTTGGGAAGAGGGAGAGTGTGAGGTGGAAAATGGTCGACCCTTTGAAGAGGCGAACTGTATTGATACTGGTCATCAATATGTTCAGTTTAGATTCAATTTTGAATCTGAACTGGCTGAGAATCAGCCCTATGTCACCTCTTTGGATGTAGAGATACTTGCTTCTCTGGCTTCAATCATATCATCGCCCTATGATACCGTTTATGAAAAAAACGCTATTACCGGATTTAGATGGACAGAGAAAGAATTGGATGTTCCCAATCAAAGACTAGAGGTTTATGCCAGGGCTTGGTCTTTTGAAGATAGCGAGTTTATGGTAATAGATGAATACATAGAAGACGATTGGTATTTGGTCTCTGAAACTCATCACGGTGGTAATCCACAAGGATGTGAGGTGGTAAGCACAAGCGGGTCGGAGAGAGATGTAGAATGCAGTGTTGAAGATGTGCCGGAGGAACTGCGTAATATTGACGAGGATCAAGTGATTCAATACAAAATAAATTTGGTAACACCGATAGAAGAAGAGATTGATGATCCGGAATATTACGATCAAGATGAACATTCTCCCCGATTTTCTAATTTCGAGGTTTTGTATACTCATAATCAACCTCCAGAGTTTGATGACGATGATTTGACAGCTGAGCAGAAAGACATAGAATTCTCCCCGGAAGTTTATCAAGGAGATGTTGAGGTCGAGATATCAGTCAGAAATGATAACTATCCCCTGGATGATCCAGATGGCACTTCTTCGCCTTTGGCTGTCCTGATCGAGTATTCCTTGGATGATGGTGAAACCTGGTCTTCTCCATCTCCATCTCATCTTCAAGCCACTTCTAGTGACGGTGAAATACTAGCTAACTCCGAAGACGAGCTCAGAATTTTAGCCTATGATACCATTTTTACCGATTATACCATCTATTGGAGAGCCAGAGACGAGATACCCGGAGTTTACTCTACCAACACCAGAATCAGGATGGTCTTGGATGATCAGGAGCCGGTTCGGAATATCGCAACCGCCACCTCTGCTAGGTTTACCTTGGATACCATAGCTCCGGTTTGGGGAGATGACCCGATTAACCTAGAAAATCTAGAAGAAAGGTCAGATGAAAGATATGATGCAGATGTGGTTATTAACCCAGGCGCAGAATCCTTCGTTGATGGTCCTTATAAGGTGGAGGAATCCAGAATTGGTTATAACATGCTTGACCTGGATGACGGGGTTTGGGGGGATTACAGCTCCTCTACACCAACAACTCTCCAAACCAGGCCGGATATAGTTTATGCTCAACTAAGAGATAATTGGAATAATCAGAGTGTGATAGTGGGTGCCAGTTCTAATCGCAATATTGCCGGAGAGGCCAGAATTGTGGATCTGGACGAGTATATTTATACCAGTTGTCATGATTACGGTGACTGCGAGCCGGACAATATGCACAATGTTATTTTGGATATTCTTACCCTTAATTTTAGCGGTTATGCTTCTTCCAGTCAGGGTTGGGTCAGCTTTGAGTCAGAGGAGACTCCACCGGATGACTCTTTCAGAGACAATTGTTTGTATGAATGTAACTCCACTTCCACTCCCGCCTGTACCGCTTGTTATAATCCGGAAGATAATAATGTCTATGGCTGGGCGCAATTGGTGTCCAGCGGTGACTGGTTGGAGCTAAACGGTGCCGAGATTGGTGATGTGTCTAATGTTAGGATAGGAGCCATGGAAGGCTCTACACAGTTCAGGGGCAGTGCTCATTCAGATGATTTGGGTGAGGTTATTTTCAACTGCGTGGATGATGGGGATATCGATTGCGCTTCTAATGATTATCATGTCAGATTAGTTGATCACTTTCTACCAGAAGCTTATGACCTAAAAGCTCCTAATCAGAGCACTTCCACTCGAACCTCTGATGACGGCTCTTTGTGTCATCCTGACACCAGTGTACGGGATATAACCCTAGAGTGGGCAGTGCGGGATGAAAGTGATGACTCCTATATCAGAGCTTTTGAGGTTAGGATAGCCACTACCAGTAATGTAGATAACTATTTTGCCACAGCCAGCGACACCAGGCGGCTATGGGATGAGGATACCGCCAGCTTTTCCTTTAATTGGGAGGATAGTATTGACTACAAACAATCATATTATTGGTGGGTAAGGGTTTATGACACTTTTGGCTTTAACTCCGGTTGGGTGCAATTCGATCATGACGAGGGAGAGGGTCATGAATTGACCAATAACCGAGAAGAAAATTTCTATGAAAATGCAATCGACCCCTATCTCACCTTTACCACCTACAAACATGAATTCCCCAACCCCTATATTTACTGGGAACCTCATTATGGTGATGATTATCCCACCCAAGAGCAGTACACTTTCTTGAGCGCCACCTCCTCCAATATTTATGCTGATGAAGACGGTAGTAGAGCCACACCCGTCACTTTTGCCACTTCCAGTTATGAGAGTCTTACTTGGCGGGCCGGGGTCAATCCTGAAAGGGTCAACTTCTTGGGAGCTACCAGCACTCCCACCACCTCAGCCAGATTTCTCTACAGCACCTCTACCATAGAGCTTGAAATAGAGGATCTGAGTGGATATACCTGCGCCACCTCTACTGTCTTTGATGTTGATGTTATGCCTTTGTGGGAGGAAGTAAAAACCAGTGATTAGTTTATTTATGAAAAAACAGACAAATAACAATAATTCCGGCTTCTCTTTGATAGAAGTTATAGTAGCCTTGGGCTTGATCGCTTTGATAGCCGGCCTTATAATAGCCAACTACAGAGAGGGAGAGAGGACAAACACAATTCATTTCTCTGCCAAGGATCTGGCTACTACTTTAAGACAAGCTCAAAACAATAGCCTGGGAGCGGTCAGATATGATGGGCGCACCCCTGCAGGCGGCTGGGGCGTTCATATCGACCTGGAGACAGCTACCACTTCCTACAAGCTATTTGCCAACCTGGACTATGATGAGGAGGATATAGATACTTATGGTTATGAAGCTGGCCAGGCCTTACCCGAGCATGGTGGAAAGACTATGGACACCAAAAGAGGAACTTTTATAGCCACCACCTCCCTGGGTAGTATGGTCAGTATCAGTTTTCTTCCTCCGCATCCGGAAACACTTATCTTTGACGGCACTGCCACATCTAGCGAAGTTGAGATTCTGCTTGAAAATGAAGCCGGGGAGACCAGGAAGGTGGAAGTTAATTCTCTAGGTCTAATAAAATCAGGACCTTAATTTTGCATATAAACTATGATTAAGAAAAATAACAATCAAGGCTTCACTGTTCTGGAGATCGGGGTTTCCTTGCTCATAATCTCTGTGGGAATGTTAGGGGTTTTGTCTTTAATTGTTCAGAATATCAGAGCCGATGACGTGGACAGAAATAGGATTATTGCCAGCCAGTTGGCCCAAGAGGGATTGGAGCTCGTTAGAAATCAAAGAGACTATAATTGGTTGTCCGAGGATAACTGGATCAGAGATGTAGCTGAAGAGGATAGTTATACCATTGATTATCAATTAGATACTTATTCGGGTGTGGATGATATATCTGATCCGGAGACCCTTTTGTATCTTAATGATGATGGTTTTTATGTTCATGATGACGAGGATAACCAACCTAGCCGCTTTCGGAGGATTATAAAGGTGGAGGTGGTGGATGAAGAAGCGGCTTCTACCACAGTCAGCTCTTTGGTTCAATGGGAGGACCGCGGTTCTACTTATCAATATGTAGCTGAGACCGATTTATATAATTGGCGCCCCAGAGATTAGTTTTTATGACTCACCTCCAGTTTTAAATTAAGAATATGTCGAAAATAGTGTTACAATCAAGAATTAAGAATCAAGGAGGCGTGACTCTCATAGAGTTGCTGGTGGCTTTGGGCTTGTTTGCTGTGATCACTATAACTGCTACCCAGATTTTTAATTTGGTGGTCCAGGCCCAAAGGAGCACCGTAGCCTCCCAAAATGCCCAAGAGGACCTGCGCTATATAATGGAGGTGGTGACCAAAGAAATTCGCATGGCTCAAGTTGACCATGATGGTGTCTGTGTTTCCCCCAATCGGGTTTACGAACCAGTTTTTCATGACGATCATGATAATTCTCTGAGCTTCTTAAATTCTAAAGGTCAATGTGTTAGTTATAGGATGGATGACGGTAACTTCGAGATCAGTCGAGTAGAACCTTCGGCTGAGCCCGACTGGCATAGCGTTACGAGCGAGGAGACAGAACTGGAAGAGCTCAACTTCAGACAAACCGGAACAGTGCCGGCGGAGCAACCTTTAATTACTATGAGGTTTAAGGTAAATGTCGGCGGGGACACGGTTGATGTCCACACCCTGAACATTCAAACCTCCATATCAGCTAGGCATTATGAATAATATTTTTCAAAGATTAAATTCTTCTTGGCAAGACCGGTCAGGGGCGGCACTGTATATGTCCATGATCATACTCTCCGGAATTCTTTTGATTGCTATGATCCTGGCTGATGTGGTGTTGACCGGGATTCAGATGGGCGGTACTCAGGCTCGTTCCACCAAAGCCTATTTTGCTGCTGAGGCCGGAATGGAAAAACTACTGTGGGAATATCGCCAAAACGACTATGAAGGAGAAATGAGCTATCATGGGCCTTATCCTGAAGTAGAAACAAACATCTTTACAAAAACTCTCGGTAACGCAGCTAACTATTCTGTCAGTTATGAGGTTAATCAGGATGATGAGGACTGGGTGGTTAAACGCTTTGTTTCCGTAGGGGGTTATAGGGATGTCCGTAGGTCGGTCAGGGTTACTATCCGTTACCCCGAGTATTATCTTGATTTTTAAATTAAATATGAATTCTGAGTTTAGACATAAGAAGAAACAAGCTAAAAAACGCATAGAAAAACTTAAAGAGGAGATCAACCATCATCGTTATCTGTACCATGTCAAAGACACCCAAGTTATTAGTGATGCCGCCCTGGATAGTCTAAAACAAGAATTGGAGGGATTGGAAACTCTCTATCCGGATCTGATCACACCAGATTCACCCACTCAGAGAGTCGGAGGGGAAGCTCTGGATAAATTTAGAAAAGTGGAGCATAGCGAGAATATGCTCTCTTTATTTGACGCTTTTTCCAGAGAGGATATGCGGGACTGGGAGGCAAGACTAAAAAAACTTGCTCCTGATCTACCTTTGCATTATTTTTGCGAGTTAAAACTGGACGGTTTGGCCATAGCTCTGCGTTACCAAAAACAGAGATTCGCTCTTGCTATCACCCGGGGGGATGGTCGAGTCGGGGAGGATATAAGTAGTAACATAAAGACGGTTGAATCAGTGCCTTTGCGTTTGCGATTACCCGAAACCAAGGAGTTGCGCTCCTTAGGTTTTGATCGGACGGCAGCCGGGTCTATCCGGAAAATCGCGCTGGAGGATGAATTGGAGATAAGGGGCGAGCTGGTCATGCCCTATCAAGCTTTTAAGGACTTGAATAAAAAATTTGAACAAGCTGGAAAGCCCAGGCTGGCCAATCCTCGGAACGCGGTAGCCGGTACCGTCCGCCAATTGGATCCGAAGATAGTGGCTGACCGGACTTTGGAATTTTACGGATTTGAGCTTTTGGGCAACCTCGGTCTTGTTAGTCAAGAGCAGAAAGTGGGATTACTCGATCTTTTGGGCATAAAAGTCTTGGGTGAGAATAAGTCTTGTTTCGGCTTGGAAGAAGTGTTTCAATTCCGGGATTACTGGGTTAACAACAAGCACAAACTTTCTTTCGGCACTGACGGTGTGGTGGTCAAGGTGGACCGGGTTAAGTATTGGTCGGTTCTGGGGGTGGTGGGCAAGGCGCCAAGATATATGATAGCTTACAAATTCCCAGCTGAACAAGTAACCACTAAGGTTAAAAATGTTTCTTGGCAGGTCGGTAGAACCGGAGTTTTGACTCCCACCGCCTTATTGGAACCGGTGCAGGTGGGTGGAGTAACCGTGAGCCGCGCCAGTTTGCATAACCAGGACGAGATCGATCGTTTGCAAATAAAGATCGGTGACACGGTTATTTTAGAGCGAGCCGGTGATGTGATTCCCAAAATTGTTTCCGTCCTGGATAATTTGCGGACCGGTCAAGAAAAAACCATCAAAGTTCCCCAGACCTGCCCTAGGTGTGATAGCCGGGTCTTTAGAAAAAAAGGAGAGGTAGCTTACCGCTGCAGTAGTAGTGATTGTTATGCTGTAAATAAAGAGAGCTTAGTTCATTGGGTTTCCAAGCCCGGGGTGGATATAGTGGGCTTGGGGGAGAAGGTGGTGGAACAATTGATGCGGGCCGGATTGGTAAACAGTATCAGTGATTTTTATCGCCTTAAGAAAGGGGATCTATTATCTTTGGAGAGATTTTCTCATAAAGCGGCTACTAATTTACTTCAAGCAATAGAGAATAGTAAAGTCATTACTCTGTCCAGATTTATCTATGCTCTGGGGATACCTTATATAGGTCAAGAAACCTCTTTTCTTTTGGCTAAGAAAGTTGTCACGGATCTATCGTTAAGCCAAGATCGAATTTCCATCCTCGAGATTAGGAAATACTTCAGCCGCCTCTCTCCTGCTGACTTGGAGGCAATTCCGGATATAGGCCCGGTTGTGGCCGGAAGTTTTTGTTCTTGGTTTTCTGAAGAGAAAAATCTGCTGGTTTTGGAAGAGCTGGATAAGCTCGGAGTGGTGCTGAGTCCGGATATCAAGGCGGGCAGGGACGAGAAAGGCGACGTTGAGGGCAAAAATTTTGTTTTGACTGGGAGCCTTTCCGGTTTGACAAGAGAGGACGCAAAGAATAAAATAAAGAAATTGGGAGGAAAGGTAAGTTCTACTGTTAGTAAAAATACCGATTATTTGGTCTTGGGAACGGATCCGGGGAGCAAGTATGACAAGGCTAAGGATTTGGGTGTAGTGATAATTGATGAAGAACAGTTTAAAAAAATTTTAGGAATATAATTTTTGTTTTATGATCAAAAAGGAAGAGATTAAACATATTGCCAGCTTGGCTAGACTAGAGCTAAGTGAGGAGGAAATAGAGAAAATGTCGGATCAATTGTCCGATGTTATATCCTATATAGAAAAATTAAAAGAGGTGGATGTTGCCGGAATTGAACCGACCGCCCAGGTGACCGGATTGGAAAACTCGGTCTGCGAGGACGAGGTTCGGGAATGGAATAAAGAAGAGTTAGAGTCTGCGGTGTCCCAAGCTCCAGAGCGCGAAGGAGAGGAATTTAAGGTCAGGCGGGTTCTCGAGGAGGAATAACAACCTGTCTAATTAATTATATTATCAACCGGATTAAATAATCTGTTTTTCTATGTCTTTAAATCGACTTACAATCAGTGAAGCCAGGGATAAGCTGGATGCGGGTGAGATAAGCTCCTTGGATTTGGTTCAGGATTGTCTTGAGCGGATCAAGGAGATTGATGAAAGACTCCGGTCCTGCTTGGAGGTGTGTCAAGAAAAAGCTCTCCTAGAGGCGAAAGAAGCCGATGCCAGAATAAAAAAGGGCGAGACTGGAGCCCTCCTAGGCATTCCTTATATCGCTAAAGATAATATTTTGACCAAGGGAGTGAAAACTACTGCCGCTTCCAAGATGTTGGAGAACTATATAGCTCCGACCGATGCTACTGTAATTAAAAAATTGAGACACTCCGGTGCCGTTCTTTTGGCCAAATCCAATCTGGATGAGTTTGCTCACGGGGCCTCTACTGAGAACAGCGCTTTTTTTACCACACGCAATCCTTGGGACTTGGAGCGGGTTCCAGGGGGTTCTTCCGGAGGTTCGGCAGCAGCGGTAGCCGCTGATTTGTGTCTTTTCGCCCTGGGAACCGATACAGGAGGCTCGGTCCGCGCTCCGGCTTCTTTTTGCGGTGTTAGCGGTTTAAAGCCCAGTTATGGTCGATGTTCCCGTTTCGGTCTAATTGCCATGACCTCTTCCACTGATGTTCCGGGTGTTCTATCTAAGACGGTTTCTGATAGTGCCTTGGTTTTAAAGGCCGTGGCCGGTCGGGATGAATATGATGCTACTACCCCTGATATTGAAGTAGGGGATTATTATAACAATTTAGGTGAGGATCTCCAGGGTCTGACTGCGGGATTGACTCAGGAATATTTTGACGATCAGACCGACCCGGAGGTAATAAAGTTGGTCAAGACGGCTGTTAATGTATTGGAAGAAAAGGGTGTGAAAATAAAAGAGACCAGTTTGCCTTATAGTAAATATTCCGTCCCCACTTATTATATCATCACTCCTTCGGAGATCAGTTCTAATATGGCCCGTTTCGACGGCATCAGGTATGGTTTTAGGAAAGAGCAGGGGGTAAGCAGTTTAGCCGATGTTTATCATAAGTCACGAGCCGGTGGCCTAGGGCCTGAGGTAAAAAGAAGAATCATGTTAGGCACTTACGCCTTAAGCGCCGGCTATCGAGACGCTTATTATCTACAGGCTCAAAAGACAAGGACCAAGATAAAGGAGGAGATGGATTCCGCTTTGGAAGAGTTTGATTTCTTGATCACCCCCACCTCGCCTCATATCGCCTTCAAGATTGGAGAGCAATCTGATGATCCTTTACAGATGTATCTAGAAGATATTTTTGTCTCCGGCGCTTCTTTGGCTGGGTTGCCGGCCCTGTCAATACCTTGTGGTTTTTCTCAAGGGTTGCCGGTGGGTATGCAGGTCATAGTCAAGAGATTTGACGAACAGACTTTGTTTGATGTAAGTTACAACTATCAAAAAGCCACCCAGTGGCATTTACAAAAACCCGATTTTTAACAATTTTAGCTTTTAACATATTTTAGGAGAGGTGGCCGAGTGGTCGAAGGCGCTTGCTTGGAGTGCAAGTGTATCATTTATGATACCCAGGGTTCGAATCCCTGCCTCTCCGCCGATTTTGTGTTTAGATTTATTCGATTGAGATAATTATTACCTGTTTTTTTGGAGGGGTGGCAGAGTGGTCGAATGCGGCGGTCTTGAAAACCGTTGGACCTTAACGGGTCCCGTGGGTTCGAATCCCACCCCCTCCGC
>PUNF01000002.1 GCA_003552525.1 Clostridia bacterium
CAGGTGGTTCCACCGAGGAATATCCCCATGCACTGGATACCTTTGCACGCTGCAGTCCTCGCTACGAAACATTTCCGGGATGGGCGGACGATATCAGTGGCGTTCGCCGCGCAGAAGACCTACCCGCAGCCGCTCGGAGATACCTAAGTGCCGTGACGGAGTTATCCGGCGCCCCCGTGACCATGATTTCGGTGGGTCCGGGCAGGGAACAGACGATTCCTATCCGGGAGGTTTTCGCATGATCCGGCTCCTTTCTCCCGGGCGGTATATCGCTTGGGCGACGTCACCGCAGTCCCGTCATGATGGGCGATTCTCGTGGTTGACAAGTGATAGAGAAGGCGTGTAGGATGTTATTTGCCGCTGGACGCGGCTCGACAGAAATTGGGTTTGCGGAGGCGTAGTGTAGTGGTTCAACATGCCGGCCTGTCACGCCGGAGATCGCGGGTTCAAATCCCGTCGCCTCCGCCAAATGACAACAAATTTCTACGATAGATGAGGCCCCTCCCGGAAGGGGCCTCAAGGGTTTTTGGGGATCCGGAGGCAAGGACCTGTCCGCCTCGGGATGGATTCGGACTCTTCCCGTCCCTCAGATGCATTTCCGAGATTTGACGCTATGCGCATTTGCTCTTATAATGTGGCTATCATTGGGGAGTGCGGAACGAAACGAAAGCGAGAGTAGTTCAGGGGTAGAACATCGGCTTCCCAAGCCGAGGGCCGCGGGTTCGAATCCCGTCTCTCGCTCCATATACGCTGGCGTAGCTCAGTCGGTAGAGCGGCCGCCTCGTAAGCGGCAGGTTCACGGGTTCGAATCCCGTCGCCAGCTCACGGCCACCCGAATACGGTGGCCAAATTTTTTGACGTATGCTGGCAGGGAATCATCGCGTGCTGGCGAAACGGGATGAGTGGCGCAGGGGAATTGGGCTGACCCTGCCCTTGGCAGCACTTCCGAGGGTCGAACGTTTGGCCCCATTCGCAGCAACGTCGGTGTTTTGTTATAATCTCGACGTATGAGTGCTTTCATGTGGGTGGCTGGAGGTATAAGATCCACCCGGTGGCGAGGAGTGGTCCGTGAGTGTCGGTAAACGGAGATCCATTACATAGTGTCGAGTCGGGGAAACGCGGGCGAAATGGACGAGCATGCAGGGAGCGGGTGCGCTACCGGGGGTGGGTTTTGGCCCTGGTCGCGATCCTCGCGCTGGGTGCACTATTGGTTGGCATGCCCGCTGTTCAACCGGTGCAGGCACGCGTTTCTAGTACTACATCCATGGTGCCGCCTCCGGTCTATAGCCCGCCGCCTCCCGTCGAGGGCGATGCCCCGATGGATCCTCCCCTTCACGCACAAATCATCGAGTATCGGGTACAACCCGGCGATACGTTGTCCGAGATCGCGGAGGATTTTGGCACGGACGCATCCCCCCTCGCCGTGATCAACGAGATGGATAACTGGAATCGACTGCAGCCCGGTGATACGGTCAAGGTTTTGACCATGTCCGGCCTCCTGCATAAGGTTGCCCCCGGGGAGACCGCGGAGGAGGTTGCACGAAAGCACGGCGTGGACAAGGTAGACCTTCTGGCGGTGAACGGGTTGCGCGAGAACCAGACGTTGCAGGTAGGCGAGGAGCTCATTGTCCCCGGCGCTCGGCCCCAGCGGGAGGCCGTCTTGGCCGCACGTGGAGAACTATATCGCTGGCCACTGCGCGGGCGACTGACATCCCCCTTCGGCTATCGTTGGGGTGGGTTTCACTCGGGCATCGACATTGCGGCGAGCCCGGGCACGCCCGTGGGTGCTACGCGTCCGGGGCGGGTGCGTTTCGCTGGGTGGCGGGGCGCTTATGGCAACCTCGTCATCGTCGATCACGGTGAGGGCATCACCTCCTACTACGCACACCTCTCATCTATCGCGGTGAGTGTGGGCCAGACGGTCGACCAAGGGACGACCGTGGGGCGCGTTGGGAGTACGGGCCGGTCGACCGGGCCCCACCTGCACTTCGAAATTCGGGTGAATGGCGATCCCCGGAATCCCATGGACTACCTGCCATGAACACGCTTTCGGATCTATCGCAATTACGCCGGATAGCCTTCTTCCTCCTGGCAGTTCTCCTATGTTTGTCCTGGATCAGCACACAGGGTGAGGCGTTGCCATCGGATGGTGACATGTTCGTGGCGGATGCCGGTTCCCGCGCGGACCAAACGCCTGGTTCAAGTCCCCACTTCTCCTTTCATGCGGCACTCCTAGACGAGAGCGTGATCGGCCTCACCGACAATATGGAGCGGGTGGAGGAGATCCTCGAAGAGGCCCTAAGGTTCCGTCGCATCACCAGTGGATACGAGGTTTCCCTGCAGGAGTCACTGACCTTTGAACCATTCCGAAGCAACAATCCACCACAGCTGACCCCGATCGAAGAATTGCGCGCGCGCATTGAGGAGCAGGGCACCTTCGTCACGCATGCCATTGGTATTATCGTGGGTGGCGAGCAGGTGGGAACGGTCCGCGATTTGTCATCCGCGGAGGCACTTCTCGAGCAGATCAAGGAGGACCACCGCGTTATGCGCGAGGAAGACGAGGGTGTCGTGGTGGAGTCCGTCCACATTCTGGAGGACATTTCGTTCGTCTCCTGTCCCGTAGAGCCCTGCGATATCAAATGCTCGGATGCCATGGGCCAGGTGCTACTCAGGGGAACGGATAAGGTTGTCGAGCACAAGGTGGAATCGGGGGACACGGCCTGGGGAATCGCACAGACGGCGGGAATGAGTGTCCACGATCTCGAGCGGGCAAATCCCGGCTCCAGAGACCTCGCCCGGTTGCAACCGGGTGACCGGATTAATATGGTGGTTGCCGATCCGCATATTACCCTGCGTACCGAGGAACGGCACCGTTATACCCGCCCCATCCCCTTTGCCGTTGAAACCAGAGAGGATTCCGATGCGTACCCTTGGGAGCGAACCGTGATACAGGCCGGGCGCCAGGGTGCGATCTCCGTGGAAGCGCGCGTAATCCACGAGGATGGCGAGGAACTCGAGCGAGAGATCCTCGCCGAAGAGCGCATATCGGATCCCGTGACACACATCGTTTCGCACGGCACAAAGACGGTGCCCCAGCATGGTTCTGGACAATTCATCGTACCGGCACAGGGTCGGTTAACCTCGGGGTTCGGTCCCCGTCGCGGCGGCTTTCACTCCGGTATCGACCTGGCCATGCCCGTTGGGACACCGATTCGCGCAGCCGACGGTGGAATGGTGACCTCCGCCGGTTGGCAGGGCGCCTACGGCCGTGTGGTGTTTATCGACCACGGTGGCGGTGAGAAGGTGACGGTTTATGCGCACCTGAGCCGGTTCAATGTTTCCGTGGGTGATGTGGTGGCGCAGGGAGACGTGATCGGATACTCGGGGAACTCGGGACGCTCGACGGGCCCCCATCTTCACTTCGAAATTCGCGTGAACGGAACACCGCGTAACCCCATTAACTATTTCCCCAACTGATTCTTGATTGGTTCGCAAGCCGCTTGGGAGGTGTGATCGTGCGGGGACTCAAGAGGGTAATCCTCGCAGTACTCATGGTCGCTACGCTCGTGCTGGTTGTCACCGCATCCGTGGCGACGGATTCGCTTACCCTTCCGGATGCCGCCCACGAAGAAGATGAGGTGTCTGAGGAAACTCCTTTGAGGCCGGACATGCCCGATTTGGATTGGCATGCGCGCGGCGATTCCGCGGATCTTACGATATGGGTCGAGGTCGGCGGGGACTCCTATCGATTCGGAATTCCCCGGGGAGAAGCGAACTGGCATCGGGTTGTCGCCTCAACCGTGCATCTCTATGGTTGCTTCGGTGCGCTGGAGTGCTTCCCGGCGACCGTCTTGGTCCGGGGTGAGGACCTCTCGGTTCGGGCTTTCCCTTCGAGTCCCGTGCCCGATTCATTCTCGACCGCCCTACTGCGCAGCCTGTCAAACGTGGGCCCGGTGACTCCCGACAAGGGGGTCTCGACCTTCCTGTTACCAGAAGCGTGGTTTGATGTCGACGCCCCCGAAGGGGTATTCCGGAGCGTTGCCCTGGAAGAAGTGGACTCTGAGCCCGAGGGACCGGCGATTTACGTTGCCCGTCCACTTCCCCAGGAACTCGCCGACGGAGGCACGCACGTACCGGTGCGACGCCGCGTCGAACTCGAATCCGATACGCTCACCGGACGATTGAAGACCCTGGTGGATTCACCGGATTGGCCCGGACCGCAAGGTATCGATTTCACACGCGAACCAGCGGTAAAGGCCGGGGTAGTCGAGCTGCATTTCCCATATCCTTGGTGGAACGAGGAGGTGCCGGCGGTACAGGCGGCCCTGGATCTACTGGTGCTCACGGTGGCGGAGCTTGCAGACGTGAAAGCAGTCCGGCTCTCGCACGAGGCCAAGGGGGATTCGAGCGATGCCGAGCAGAAAGAGATATCCACGCCGGAGGATATCGACGACTGGGCCACCATTCATCTTGCCGAGCAAGACCTGGGTCGGGACGCTTCGCCAAGGGAGTTCACCCTGAATGCCGTGGGTGACGTAATTCCCGCCCGCAACATCCTCCCCTACATTGAAGAGCACGGGGACGGTTACATATTCGAAGGAGCACGCTCTGACTTGCGCGACGGGGATCTCGCATTCATTAACCTCGAGGCTCCCCTGGCCGAGTCCGGCGCGCCTATGCCCGGTGGCATCCGCTTTAGGGGGCGTCCTCAGACGGTGCCCGAGCTCTATCGAGCGGGCATCTCCATTATCAACCTGGCGAACAATCACATCATGGACATGGGGCGCGAGGGATTTCTCGAGACCCTGCAACACCTTCGACGCTACGGTTTCCTGCCCGTCGGGGCGGGACTCGACGATACACACGCACGCGAGCCACTGATCTGGGAAGGAGCCGGGAATCGGGTGGCGTTCATCGGCTACACGCATTACCATGATGTGTTCTGGGATTGGGAGGATCGGGAAACCTTTGCAGCAGGAGAGTCTCTTCCGGGCGTCGCAGGTCTGGAGCCGGATCGGATGATGGAGGATCTGGCACAGGCACGTCGCCGCGCGCCGGCGGTCGTGGTGTCTTGCCACTGGGGGACCGAATACATGGACCAGCCGGATGCCGAGTACGTCGCGCTCGGCCAACAGCTGATCGACGCCGGCGCCGATGCCATACTGGGGCACCATCCCCACGTTTTACAGCCCGTCGAGGTGCGCGACGGGCGGCCCATTTTGTATAGTCTGGGCAACTTCATTTTCGATCAACAGCCATTGCCGCGCCGCCAAACCGTCTTGGCGCGAATGAAGTGGAGACCCACCCCTGCCGGGGCACGTCCCACTCGCTTGGAAATGCTCCCCTATCTTATTGAGGATATGCGCCCGGTGCCGGCCGATTCCCATATGGCCAATGCGATTCTCGATCACCTCGAGTCCATCTCGCGCGCCCGAGACACCTTGTTTGATCGAGAGGGAGCACGTAGAATCATTCTCGAATTCGAAAGCGAGGACGAAGATGATTAGTCGGTATGCCATGGCGGGATTTGGCGGAATACTCCTACTCATAGGCTTGATTGCGCTGGGTTCGTGGATCCGCGAAGATCAAAGTACCGCCCGCTACGGAAGAGCGGGCGGTGTGGTGGCGGTCTCAGGCCTTCTCCTGATGCTGGGCGGCATCCTCGGTACGGGATCGAACGCTTTCGCTATTGTGGTGCGTTGGGCCGTGATGGCATTGGCCATCATATTCCTGGCCACGGTTTCCGGGCGCGGCTAGCCGGATAGGCGCTCCGCGATCTTCTCGGCCAATTCGTCGACCTGTGCGAGGACCTCGGCGGTCGCGGGCCCCTGTATGTCGAGGTACCCGACCATCTCGAGGTCGGTAGCACCGAGCACTTCCTCGACCTGTTTCATCGCCCCGCCACTCCATCCATGTGATGACAGGACGGCAGCGTAGCTCGCCGGCGGACGCAATGCACGAACCAGATTGGCGGCATTGACCCCCACCGGGTGCATCCCCGCCAGTACCGTGGGCGCTCCAAGCACGATGGCCTTGGCATCTACGAGGTCGCGGGCAATCTCCGCTGTATCCGTCGTGAGAATGTCGTAGAGACGGACTTCCACGCCCAGGTCTCCGAGGCTTTGGGCCATCTGATGTGCCATTGCACGGGTTGACCCCCACATGCTGACGTACGCGATGAGGACCTTGTTCGCCATATCACCCCGGGTCCAGCTCTGGTAACGTGAGAGCACGGGCTCGATTTCGCGATGCACCGGACCATGGCTCGGCCCGATGATGTCGATATCGAGGTCGTTGATCTTACCGAGGGCGCGTGCACCCATGCGCCGATACGGCATCATGATCTCCCCGAAATACCGTTGCATGCGTGGGATAAGATCGTCGTCTTCGTCAGAGAAAAGACCGGCGGCGGTGTGGCTACCGAAGAAATCGCACGTCAGCAGCACGCGATCTTCCTCGACATAGGTAAACATGGTTTCGGGCCAGTGAAGCATGGGCGCCTCGATAAAACGCAGGGTCTTATCGCCGAGGTTGAGGTTATCACCGTCGGAGACGACCTGCCGCGCATCCTCGGGAACGCCGAAGTACAACCCGGCCATGTCCGCACCGCGGCGAGTTGCCAAGACCTGCGCGTCGGGGTAGCGCTTCCGGACGGCGGGTATACCGCCGGCATGATCCGGTTCGGCATGGTTCATGACGATGTAGTCGAGGGGCCTATCCCCGAGGATCTGGTGGACCTTGTCCAACAGCTCGGGCTCGAATCCCGGGTTCACGGTATCTACGAGTGCCACCGCTTCCGAACCGACGACCAGGTATGCGTTGTAGCTGGTTCCCTCCGGCAGGGGAACCAGTGCATCGAACATGCGGCGATCCCAGTCGCGAGACCCGACGAAGTGTATTCCTGGTTTGAGCTCCGGTATCCAATATCTTTGCATATGTAATCCCTCCGCAATCCGTGTACTGGTATTCTTGCCTATCAGTACTATTCCTTTACCCAGCTCTCCGGGGTTGAATGCCTCCACCTTGGAGAACATCCCGGCAAAGGTTACACTCATGGTAATATGCACCCGGGAGGTATGTCTTGCTACAACGCATATGGGAGCATCGCCAAATACTCTTTGTCGCGCTGCTTGGGATCTTGGGTGCGTGGTTCCTCTGGATCGTTCGCAGTGTGCTGCTCCCGTTCTTCATCGGTGGGGTGCTGGCCTATGCCCTGGAACCACTCGTCGCTCGAGCGGAGCGGGGTCGTTTCGGGCGCAAACCGGCGGTCGTCTTGATAACCTTGGGATTCATAGCGGTGTTGGCCCTGGTGTTCATGCTGACGGTACCACTGCTGATCGAAGAGATCTCCCGCCTGGCGTCCATGCTTCCCGTTTGGGCGCTTCGGTTTCGCATCGCCCTGCCGCAGTGGATTGCCAGGCTGGAAGCGATCGAAATACCCCGGGAAGTGGAACGTTCTATTTCCTCGGCCGTCTATAGAATGGCATTCGATGTGCAGGATGCACTGGTTGATTTTGCCGTTGCCGCACCCGGGCGGGTCCTGGCTTTGGTCGGTGGCGTGTTGAGCCTCATCGTGGTGCCATTTACCACGGTGTACCTGTTGCTCGATGGGCCCCGCTTGATCGAGCGAGCGTGGGAGATGGTCCCGAGGGCCTACCAACCGAAATTGCGGACGATTGCGGGTGAGCTCGACGTGGTGCTCTCCGGCTTCATCCGGGGGTACCTGCTGGTCGCTTTACTCATCGCCCTTTTTTCGGGTACGCTACTCGCCATACTCGGAATGCGGTTTTATGTCGTGTTGGGTTTCATTGCGGGTTTGACAAACCTTATCCCGTACTTTGGACCCTTCATCGGGGCGATCCCGGCTCTGGCAGTGGCCGCGTTCGACTCGCTTTCCATGGTATTATGGGTGGCGGGAGCGTACATCGTGATCCAGCAGGTGGAAAGCTTGGTGCTCTCTCCGCGGATCATTGGTTCACGTACAGGACTCCATCCCCTGGCGGTCGTGGCTTCCGTCATGGGGGGTGGAGCTATCGCGGGTATACCGGGCATGATCCTGGGTGTCCCGGTGGTGGGCGTCTCCCGGGTCATCCTGTGTCATGTCCTGCGGTGGGCATTACGCCTAGATGGGCCGGGCCGCGGGGAGGTTCACGCGAAATCGACACAGAATTCTGTATAACGGTATATGCACTCCACCAAGGTGCATCTTCGGAGGGATGGGCACATGTCGAGCAAGATCCTGGTTGTCGAAGATGAGAAGGCGATCGCGGATATTTTGGAATATAACCTGCGGAATGCCGGCTACGAGACGGAGGCCGTGTATGACGGGGGAGAAGTGATGGGCTCTTTTCGCGTCTTCGCGCCCGACCTGGTTCTCCTCGATATCATGCTCCCGGGTCGTAACGGGCTCGACCTGTGCGAGGACATTCGAAAGGACAGCAACGTTCCGGTGCTCATGCTTACTTCTCGGGATTCCGAGGAAGATATCGTCCGGGGCCTTGACGTCGGGGCCGACGACTACGTGACAAAGCCCTTTAGCCCCAAGGAGTTGCTGGCTCGGGTCCGGGCGCAGTTGCGCCGTGCCTCCGGGGGTGGGGTGGTGCGCGACGTCGAGGAGGGCATCATGGATTACGGTCGTCTCTGCATCGACACGAATCGCTACCAGGTCCGTGTCAACGGGGAGGACGCCGGACTCACCCGACGCGAATACCAGCTACTCCTATACCTGGCGGAGCGCGAGGGACGAGTGGTTACGCGCAAGCAATTGCTTGCCGACGTGTGGGGTTACAGTTACTTCGGTGATGTGCGCACCGTCGACGTTACCGTGCGCCGGCTTCGCGAGAAGATCGAGGTCGACCCTTCCGATCCCGACCTGATCATCACCCGCCGGGGCGTCGGATACCTTTTCACCGGGGATTCCGGAGGATGATCGCATGTCACTACTCGGCTTGACGCGTCCTTTCCGTTCGCTGCGCGCCCGCGTGGTGATCATCTTCTTCTTGATGATTCTCCTGGCCATGCAACTTATTGGTTGGTACCTGGAGCGGTCGCTCGAGGAGTATTATATCGGCAACTACACGCGTAATGCCGAGCGCCAGGCCCGTCTTTTGAGTAGTTTCCTGGAACGCTACCTCGCCGAGGGTGCCCCGGAGGAACAGATTGCGGACTACCTGCGTGATTACGGAAGGGAGTCCGGCCTGGACCTCCTCTTGCTCGATGACGCCGCCGAGGTCGTGGCCTCGAGCGCTGGCATGGAGGGACTGGTGGGGCGTCGACTGGTACTTCCCGAGATCGACCAGGCGCTCTCCGGCGAGGCGTACGCCCAACAGGTGCGCCAGCGTGAAGACCGGGATCCGGTGCTTTCCCTCGCGATGCCGGTGAGCGAGGGGGACGGAGTTGTCGGCGTACTCTACTTGAACGCATCCCTCAGCGGGGCGTATCAGACATTGCACGACGTGCGTACCATCCTCATGGGCGCGACGTTACTGGCTTTGGCGGTGACCGGCGTTGCGGCCTTTGCCCTCGCCGAGACGGTTACTGGACCCATTGGAGCGATCACGCGGCGGGCGGCCTCGCTCGCCGGAGGGGATTTTTCCCGTCCGATAGAGAACACCGGCGACGACGAAATTGGAAGACTCGCGTCGATGTTCAACTACATGGCGGAGCGCTTGAGAGATACATTGTCCCAGATGAGCGAAGAGAAGCGACGACTCGAGGTGGTGCTCACCAATATGGCAGACGGGGTCTTGGCCCTCGACCGGGACGGCCGGGTCATGTTGGCCAATCCCAGGGCGCTGGAGCTGGTGCAAAAGGGTGCGGAGGACGTCGCGGGTCGGCCCATGGGCGAGATACTACCGGAAGCACCCCTACAACGTGCGATCGATGAGGTTTTCTCCCAGGGGGATCAGGTGACGTTGCGTTTTCAGATCTCCGAGCCGTATCGGGTGGTCCGTGCCCACCTCGCGCCCATCATTCCCGATGCGCATGGGGATGCAACACGGGGACTGGTCCTGGTGCTGCAGGATATCACGGACCAGGAAGAGGAAGAGCTCCGGAGAAAAGAGTTCGTGGCCAACGTATCGCACGAGTTGAAGACCCCACTCACCACGATCAAAAGTTACGTGGAGACCCTGATCGCCGGCGCTGCGCAAGACGAAAGCGTGCGCGACCAGTTCCTCGGCGTCGTGCTAGACGAATCCGATCGCATGGCGCGCATGGTTCGCGATCTCCTCGACCTGTCCCTCATCGACTCGGGAAGAATGGACTGGCACCAGGAGATCGTCGACCTCGAGGAGTTGATCGACGAGGCCTGCGGCAAGCTGGCTTCGAGGGCTGATGCCAGGGATATTTCCCTGGGCTACCGGTCGGAAGAACCCGTGCCATCGGTATGCCTCGATCGTGATCGAATCCTTCAGGTGCTGGTCAACCTGATTACGAACGCCGTGGAGTATACGCCACCCGGTGGCAATGTGCGCGTGGTCTGGGGGCGCAAGGGCGATAGTGTGCGCGTTGCCGTTAGGGACGATGGACCGGGGATCCCGGCGGGGGAACTTGACCGCATCTTCGAACGATTCTATCGGGTAGAGAAAGGGCGTTCACGAAGCAGTGGTGGTACGGGGCTCGGATTGGCCATCGCGCGCGAAATCGTGGAGTCGCACGGGGGGACCATCTGGGCGGAGAGCGCCGAGGGCCACGGGACTTCATTCCTGTTCCACTTGCCCCTTGGTGAACCGGATGCCCCGGGCGATGGGGGGGCAGACATCGATGTCGACTAGGATTCGGGAGATCACGAAGAGTATCATCTTGTTCGTGCTCGTGATGAGTTCTGTTGCGCTCACCGTGGCCCTGTGGGTACAA
>PUNF01000115.1 GCA_003552525.1 Clostridia bacterium
CAAGCGGGACATAGGTCCGGCCGAGTGTCTTCATCATCGCCTGGCTGGCTTCGGCGGAGGCGCGAAGCGACACCTCGTTCTCCGTCTGCCCTGGCGCACAGTATTCCTGTAACAGGGTGTGCGCCAAGTTGCCCCAGCGTGCACTCTCCCGAATGAGGTCGATCTCGGCCGGTGACTTCACCATGCGCATCTCTTCCACGATGAAGGGGCTTAAGGCCAGGTGCGCATCGGGTAGCAGTGCATCCAACTTTGGACCTCGATATCCTTCTGCACTGGAGTAACCGAGGGACTCCACCATCCAGGAAGCCCCTTTTATCCCGAGACTATCCATAATCCGCACCAAGTGCTCCATCGGATGCTCGGTTCCGGGATACTCCGGATACGTGTAGACGTCGGCTTTGACCCCGGTGGCCTCCACGTGCTCGATTTCTAGGTGCGGCAGGAACAGGATCGGTGGCTGTTCCGGCAGAAGCAGGCAGGCCGCCGGCCGTTCTGTGGGAAGGAAGTGAAAACCGGTAAGATAAAAGGTGCTGAGGCCCGAAAAAGTGATGAAACCATCCAGTTCCCGATCGGATACCTCCCCGAGGAGTCGTGCGCGACGCGCGGAATACTCGTCACCGTCTATGATCATGGGCTTGGGTTCTGCCATGCTGAATCTCTCTCCAATCCGGATAACGGCAAGTGGGAATAATGATCGCTACCGCTCGTTCGAGGGAGCGGAATCGATATCGTCGTTTTCGTGTGGATCGTCGTAGCGAAATTCCGCCAACGCGCGGCGGACAATGTGGGTCCGCATATCTGCCGGCTCCTCGGGAAAGTACAGGTACACGGCACGCAGGATGCGGGAGCGAAGATCGCGCCGTCCAAACGAAAGTTCCAAACAGTCCGGATGCTCGTGGTAATCTTTGAAGCGTCGCCACTTGAATTCCTGCGACCCGAGAATCGTTCTCAGCTTGACACCTTCATGGTCCAACCGATACCGCAAGGGAAAAAGGAAAGAGTTCAGCGCCACGACCAGGGCCAACGTGGCGACCGCGAGCATCGCAAGGTCCTGCGTACCCCAGTACATCAGGCCCAGGAATAGGGCCGCCACGGCGCCCGCACCGGCTCCTCGCTGCGGCTTAATCCGCAATAGGTGAACAGACCATTCTAAAACGTCGTCTTCGAAAGTCGTCCCGTCATCATCCTGCATGAATATGCACACCTCCGTCATCGGCTTGCAAGTACAAATAGCGCGGACGACTCACGAATCGCCCTCTTTGATCCAATGTATTCTTTGCGTTCCCACACTGGCGCGATCGAGATCGGCATATAGCGCCTCGGGCACCGCGATGGTATCGGGGTTCCCATCACTGACATATCGACGCATCGGGTTTCGATCCAGCTGATCAAACCAAAGCTCCCATTGATCATCGCTTGCCCGTATGCGGGGGGTGCGCAACGGATCGAAATCCCGGGCGAAAGGCGATGGGGCCGGCTCAGCCCCAACGAGCAGTACACACGCGTGATGGTAGCGAACGTCGCCGTATAACCCCTGTACCGCCAATTCTCTTTGCCTTGGCCAAACCCCGTAGGGAAGGGCCAGGGAGGAAACCTGATAGCCTGGAATGGCCGTCGTGATCATATCCTGTGTCCTGGCGATCGCCTCCTGAACCTCTTCATTCGAGATCTCGGCCAGGTTGGCATGATAGTGGGTATGATTCCCCAGCTCGAATCCCCGGTCGACGAGCCACCGGAGTGAGGCATCGATGAGCCCCTCCTCCATGGGTGCGAACGGACGGGGAGAATTCAAATAGAATACGGCATAGGGCTCGAACCCCGGATGTTGTTCAGAAAACTCGAGCAGGATCCCGACCGCGCAATCGGGGTCCACTTCTCCGAACACCCCGTCTTTCCAGCGAAACTGCGAGGATAGACCATCATCGAAAGTCAGGATCACCGGTGACTTTCCGGCGGGCAGTTGAATGCGCCCACGCAGGTAGTCCGCAAGCGGGACGGGTCGGTATCCTTCTTGATACAGGAACTCCAGATCCTTTCGAAAGCGTTCGCGACTGCGCACCCAGGTATCATCGTGATCCCCGACCCGATGGTACATGAGGATCGGTACCTGTCCCAGTTCATTCGGAACCAATCCCCCATCCAATCCACAAACAACCTCCTCCGGCGTGGAGACGGCCGGCAGGTGGCAACGAGACTGGATGTCCGGGTCGACGTCGACGGTAGGCGCGTCGTACCCTACGACGGCATCGTCATCTGCGGGATCGAGATCCTTCGGCATGGGTTGGATGTCGGCGGGCGCATCGACACAACCGGGTAATGCCCCCGGTTCGTCATTCTCGGCATCGGGCGAGCACCCGAACAGCAAGATTACCGCGACCACGATGATGACATACCGAAGCAACCGAAAGATCGTGTACACCCCTTTCGATGGCAAATTCGCGAATAAGCCCTGGTGCCCACGTTCACACATTGCCCTTCGCATCCCCCTCTAGTATCATATTCGTAACGCAAAATTGAAAGACATTGACGGGGAGTAGTAGGCACAGGGAAGCGGCGACGTGAACCCCATTGACATGTCGAACCGCATCCGGCCGAACTCGCCCCCGAGTCGAGGCGGTGAAGCACACGTTGATAGCCGCCTCCGCCCGGCCGCGTTACGGCCAAGAGTGGGGCGTCCGCCCAAGTAGAGTGGTACCACGGATCACCATGTCCGTCTCTACGGGTGGAGGCCCATTTTTCGTGGAGGTGACCATGCATTGGAACAGTATTCGGTGGCGATAGATCGGAAATGGCAGCGAAGATGGGAAGACACCGGGCTATACACTTTCAACCCGGATCGGGTCGATGAAAAGTATTACGTACTCTCCATGTTCTCCTATCCCTCGGGCTCACGATTGCACGTGGGGCACTGGTACAATTTCGGCCTCACCGACAGCTGGGCGCGCATCAAGCGGATGCAGGGCTACGAGGTCTTTCAGCCCATGGGCTTCGATGCGTTCGGCCTACCGGCGGAAAACTACGCGATCCAAACGGGCATCCATCCCAAGGAGTCTACCTGGGCCAACATCGAGACGATGCGTGAGCAGCTCCGGGCCATGGGAGGCATGTTCGACTGGGAGTATGAGGTCGTTACCTGCGATCCGGACTATTACTGCTGGACGCAGTGGCTGTTTCTGGCGTTATATAATGCCGGTTTGGCCTATCGGGCAAAAGCACCGGTAAACTGGTGTCCCGATTGCCAGACGGTGCTCGCGAATGAGCAGGTCGTCGAGGGAACATGTGAACGCTGCGATAGCCCCGTCATTCACCGCAGCATGACCCAGTGGTTTCTTCGCATCACCGACTACGCCGACCGGCTTCTAGAAGGTCTCGATGACCTCGACTGGCCCGAGCGAACGAAGGAAATGCAACGCAATTGGATCGGGCGCTCGGAGGGAGCAGAGATCCGCTTTCCGGTCGAGGGCGAAGCCGTATTCATCGATGTTTTTACCACGCGGGCCGACACCCTGTTTGGAGCGAACTACCTCGTCCTCGCTCCGGAACACCCCCTCGTTTCGCGTATCACGACCGCGGAGTACCACGCGCGGGTATCCGCGTACATTGATCGCGCCGCGCGTAAGTCGGAGCTGGAACGGACATCTTTGGAGCGGGAAAAAACCGGTGTGTTTACCGGCGGCTATGCCGAGCACCCGCTGAGTGGTGAGCGGATCCCGATCTGGGTCGCGGATTACGTGATTCTCTCCTATGGCACGGGTGCGGTCATGGCGGTTCCCGGACACGACGAACGAGATCACGAGTTCTCGACCAAGCACGATCTCCCCATCCCACGGGTGGTCACATCGGTCAACCGTGACGAAGCGCCGCTACCCTTCGTCGACGATGGTGTCCTGGTCAATAGTGGTGATTTTGATGGCATGGATTCCGCCAGTGCCCGCGAAGCCATCACCGCGGAACTGGAAACGCGGGGCCTCGGGAAGGCCACCGTATCGTATCGCTTGCGAGACTGGCTGGTGTCTCGACAACGATACTGGGGCGCGCCCATCCCGATGATCTTTTGCCCAGAATGTGGCGAGGTCCCGGTTCCCGAGGCGGACCTGCCCGTGGAACTACCCGACGTCGTGGATTACGCCCCCGAGGGGCGCGCGCCCCTCGAGAGTGCCCCGGAATTCGTGCACACGAGATGCCCCGAGTGCGGGGGCGACGCCGAACGTGATGTGGACACGCTTGATACGTTCGTTGATTCCTCCTGGTATTTCCTCCGCTACCCGGACAACCACAATACCGATGCCCCATTCTCCCGCGCCTGGATTGACCGAATGCTTCCCGTCGACCAGTACGTGGGCGGCGTAGAACACGCGGTTATGCATCTGCTGTACGCACGCTTTATCAACATGGTTCTCTACGACCTGGACTTCGTCGGGTTTCCCGAGCCCTTTCGGGCCCTCACCCACCAGGGGATCATCCTCGGGCCAGACGGTCGCAGGATGAGCAAATCCCGCGGCAACGTGGTCTCACCCGATGACTACATCGCGGACCACGGGTCCGATGTCTTTCGAATGTATCTCGCCTTCGGCTTCAACTACGTCGAGGGCGGCGCCTGGGAAGACGAGGGGATCCGGGCAACTGCCCGGTTCCTCGATCGCGTGCGCCGCTGGGTAGCGACCATGGCGGAGGAAAATACGACGACCGACGCGGGCATCGAGGGGGAGGCCGAGGCGGCCCTCGAATACGTGATGCATCAGGCCATCGCACGCATCACGGCGGACGCCGAGGTGTTCCAGTTCAACACCTGTGTCGCGCGGATGATGGAGCTTACCAACGCCCTATATCGATATGCTGGGGTGGTTGATGACGGCCAACGAAATGGGGCGCTGCTGTCGGAGGCCACCCGCACGCTTCTTCTACTGATGGCCCCCTTCGCCCCCCATTTCGCAGAGGAAATGTGGGAGCGCATCGGTGGCACCTATTCCATCTTTGACCAACCCTGGCCGACTTGGGATCCCGACAAGCTCACGTTGGATACGGTCGAGATCGCGGTACAGGTCAACGGAAAACTGCGCGCAACGGTAACGGTTCCGTCGGGGGCAACGGAAGAAGAGGTCGAAGCCGCTGCGCGTGCCAATGAAAGAGTCGCTGGACACATCGAAGACGGTGTGCGACGGGTGATCGTCGTCCCGGACAAATTGGTCAACTTCGTCACCTGAGTGGAAAGGATACATCCCATGCGCATCCTGGTGCTCGGTGGAACACGGTTTTTTGGCCGTGAAGTGGTGAGAATGCTGGTCGATAACGGACACGACGTTACCGTATTGTCCCGCGGGGTCAGTCCCATCCCGTTTTCGTCCGATGAAATCGTTCACCTGCGATCGGATCGGAATATGCGGGGGGCGGTCGCCGCTGCGCTGGATGGCCAGCACTACGATGCGGTCTTTGATAATTCCGCGATGCTGGGCGATGCCGTTCGCGACGTATTGTCTGCCGTGAGTCTCGATGGGCCATACGTGCTCACCAGTTCCGGTGCCGTGTATCATCGTCCGGGCGAACTGCCGCTGGAATACGGCGATGCGTCCTTCCTAGGGGACTTCGATCCCTTCCGCATGATGCGCCCGATTCCAGAGGAGGCTGCGCCCTTCGAACCCACGTGGTTGCGCGAGGAAGCTTCAAGGGAACGGGCCGGCTACAGGCGCGGCAAATTGGAAGCCGAAGCCGTGCTGTCGGAGCATATGCACATCCCGGGTATCCGACCCGTGGTCATACGTCCCCCCCAGATCGAAGGGCCGCGTGATCCCACGGGGAGAACAGAGTTCTTCTTCCGTCGCATCCAGGATGAGAGCGGTGTCTTGCTGCCAGCCGATCGGCGTGGAGGGGTGTTCCAAAAGGTCTCGAGTATCGACCTCGCACGGGCGGTATGTGCGATCATCGAGGATACCAGTGATGCCATCTCGGGTGCATACAACGTTGCCGCAGAAGAGATCTACACCATGGAACGTTACCTGAACGGCCTGGCGTGGATACGGGGCCACAGCCCACCCACCATCCACTGGATTTGCCCGGATCACCCGGATGAATCACGAAGTTCCACGGTCGAAGACGTCCCGATACCGACTCCGAAGGTGCTGAACACGCGCCGAATCCACCACGCCATCGGATGGAACTGCAGTGACTACCGGACGTGGATGGGACAAACGCTGGAGTGGATCGCTGCGCGCCCGCTGCCCGCCGGTTACGCCCGCCGCCGTGCACGCGAGCGCGAGATTTTGCGGGCGTGCGCGGGAATTTCCCCGCTGTCCAGCGATTAACCGTGGGAAGGGATGCGAAGGAATGTAAACCCTGGAGTAGAAACCATCGGCTGCGCCTTCGAAGGCGCTCCGGGACCGCTTAATCGAAAGGGGAGAATGATCTTGCTGACCGGCCGCTTTGAAGTGGCAAAACCAGAGAATGAACCCATATTGTCTTATGCTCCCGGGAGCGAGGAGCGTCGGGTATTAACCGCCGAGGTCGAGCGCCAGATGGGCGAGCGCCTGCAGATGCCACTGGTAATCGCGGGGGAGCACGTCCAAACGGGTAACACTGAAACGGCCACCTGTCCCCATGACCATGGACACGAACTCGGTGAATACCACATCGCAGGCAAAGCTGAAGTGGACCGTGCCGTCCAGGCAGCCCTCGAAGCCCGCGCCGAGTGGGCGGCGACCCCCTGGTACGACCGCGCAGCCGTGTTTCTCAAGGCCGCAGATCTTTTGGCGGGAAAGTACCGCCAGGTGCTAAACGCCGCCACCATGCTGGGCCAGGGAAAGAATGCCTTCCAGGCCGAAATCGACTCCGCCTGTGAACTCATCGACTTTCTCCGGTTTAACGCCTACTTCGCCTCGGAAATCTATCGCGAACAACCCGAATCCGGGCCCGGCGAATGGAACCGCATGGACTACCGCCCCCTCGAGGGTTTTGTATTTGCAACGACCCCGTTCAACTTCACTGCGATCGCGGGGAACCTGCCCTCTTCCCCCGCGATGATGGGCAACACCGTGGTGTGGAAGCCGGCATCCTCAGCGACCTACTCTGCCGCGTACATCATGCGTATCTTCGAGGAGGCCGGCCTTCCGCCCGGGGTAATCAACCTCGTGTACGGCAGTGGGCGCGCCATAGGCGATCGCATTCTTCGTCACCCCGACCTCGCCGGCGTGCACTTCACCGGGAGCACCGGTGTGTTCCAGGGTATGTTCCGCACCATCGGGGAGCACATCGCCGATTATCGCACGTATCCCCGTCTAGTGGGCGAAACCGGCGGCAAAGACTTTGTCGTGGTCCATGAGAGCGCGGATGTTTCGGTGGCGGCTACTGCGCTGAGCCGGGGAGCCTTCGAATACCAGGGACAGAAATGCTCAGCCGCTTCTCGGGCATATATCCCCCGTTCGATGTGGCCGGAATTGTGGGAGACGTTGCGCGGCCAGATCGCATCCATGAAGATGGGGCCGCCCACCGACTTCGGGAACTTCATCAACGCCGTCATCGATCGTGCCGCCTTCGATGAGATCACCGGGTACATCGAACACGCGCGCAACGCCAGTGACGCCGAGATCATCGCCGGCGGGCAATACGATGATGCCAAGGGATACTTCATCGAGCCCACCGTGATCTACACCGAGAACCCCCAGTTCCGCACGATGCAAGAGGAGATTTTCGGGCCCGTGCTGACCGTCATGCCCTACGATGCGTCGGAGTTCGAACAAATCCTGCACGTTGTCGATAATACATCACCATACGCGCTGACCGGATCGATCATCGCGCGGGATCGCGGGGCCATCGAAAAGGCCATGGCCACATTGCGGAATGCCGCGGGGAACTTCTACGTCAATGATAAGCCGACCGGTGCAGTGGTGGGACGCCAACCCTTCGGAGGTGCCCGGGCGTCGGGGACCAACGACAAGGCGGGCAGCAAGTGGAACCTGATGCGCTGGATTTCACCCCGCACCATCAAGGAAAACATGGTTCCCCCGACGGACTACCGATACCCCTTCTTGCGCGCAGAAGAGTGAACGCCAGCGGCGGAGTGCACGTGCACTCCGCCGCATCCCTCATCCCATCAACATGCCCGCACGGTTTGGAGAATACAATGGCGGGGCCGCCTACACCACATTCGGCTCGAGCAATAATTCACCGCGATCAAACCGGCCCAGGTCCAGGGGTCCGAGGTCCAGCGCAGGCGTTTCGCCCGTGATCATCTGGGCTAGGACCCGCGTCGCCATCGGGGCTACCATGAACCCGTGTCCGCTGTAGGCAACCGCCATCCAGTAACCCTCGAGGCCCGGTATCGTGCCCAGGATGGGTTGCCCGTCAGGGCTGATATTGTAGCCGCCCGACCACTGCCTGACCACGCGGAGGCGGGCCAGTAGCGGAAGAATCTCGGCCATGGTCGTGGCCATCCGCTCGAGGAAGAGCCAGCTGGACTCCATGTCGATGCCCCGCGGTTCATCCGCGTCTCCCCTGCCCATCAGGAAACTCCCGTGGGGCACCTGTTGACAGTAGGTGTGGTGCTTGAAGGATACGACCATCGGATCCTGCATGCGTTCCACGGGCTCTGTCGCAAGGATCTGGTGCCTCTCCGTGTAGACAGGTAGGTCGACCCCCACCATGCGGGCCACGTGATTGGAGTAGGAACCGGCGGCGTTGAACACGATCGGCGTGTGAACGTATCCCTTGTCGGTGCAGATGCCCCTGATCTGGTCACCCTGGGCATCGATGCCCGTCACGCGAACCCCGAGGGCGAACCGTACCCCCAGCCTGCGCGCGGCCCGTGCGTATGCATGGGTTGTGTGGAACGGATTTGCATGGCCATCCTCGGGGCAAAATGTGGCCCCCAACAATCCCCGGTCGGAAAGGTGGGGGACGATTTCCTTCGCCTCTTCGGGCGTCAACAGCCGCGAAGGCACGCCAAGACGATTCTGAAGCTGCACGTTCTCGGCAAACTGCCGCATTTGGTCCTCCCCATACCCGAGGATCAGGTAGCCTCCCTGCTTGAACTCGATGCCTTCCGGGTACTCCAGGGCATCGGGAAGGGTCTCGAGTATGCGACAGCTGGCCCGGGAGAGACGGATATTCATCGGGAGGCCCCATTGCTGGCGAATGCCGGCACCGCAACGGCCGGTGGCCCCCGCGGTAAGATAGTCCTTTTCCAAAACAAGGATATCCGTCATGCCTCGAACCGCCAATTCGTAGGCCAGTGCACACCCGGTGATACCGCCACCCACGATGGCAATGGAGGCCCGGGCGGGAAGGGCATCATGCATCGACATCTCCCCCTTTATTTACCGACCGTGCCACGGCATCGAGGGGTAAGGGCGTCGTGGGTGGTCGAAAGACCGGGGGCGCCACCTCATCAATCGTGGTCGCGTAAAACCGTGCAACTTCCCGCAGGAGCAGTTCGCGGCAGGAGCGCCCACCACAGGGCCCCATCGTCACCCGGAGCATGCGCTTGAGATCTTCGATACCACGACAGCCGGGATCCCGCAGGCACCGGCGAACCTCGGCCAGCGTAATGTCCTCACACCGGCAAATGATGATTTCTCCGTCCCTATCCATCGCTATCCACCTCCGCGAGGCGGATGCCACGCCCTCGCTCCGCATCCTCCTTGGGAGCGGTTACGGTCACGATTGCGGTCCGATCGAACGCCCCGGGATTTCGGACGCGTACCACGGTCCCCTGGCCACAGGGCTCACCGTCACGGTCCAGGATCGTCACGGACTGTCCTTCCCGCGGAAGCGGTCGCATTTCCCACGGCAGGGAGATGTGCGCCTGACCATCGCCCACGCTCTCATCGACGACGAATATCGCGAGTCCCGGGCACGCGGCCACGCACAATCCACACCCCGTGCACCGGTCGTGGTCGACGTCTGGAACATCATTGATATCCGCAAACGGACGGATGGCTCCGGTGGGACAGGCGGTATGACAGGGATCGCATGGGATCTCCTGAAAACACTCCACCCATACCGTCGGACCGCGTTCCCGCACCTTCGCCGATGGCTTGACCCGCTCAAGGTCCGTGTTCTCGGGCACACCGTTTTCGTTTAACACTCTCCACCACCACCCTCGACGAGTTGCTGCGTGCGCGTCGGCGCGTCCGCCAGCCGCGCCAGACCACGCATGATGATGTCTCCAGTTGGCCCCGCACGCAGGGTCTTCAGTTCGGACGCGAGGTGGCCGTGGCGGCGCCAGAAGGCATCCCTCGAGACATATCCCAGCGAGTGGGCGGCCGAAAGCCCGGCGATGCGCCCTTCCATCATGGCGGCCGATGCTTCCTCGATCCCCGAGGCATCACCGGCCACGAATACGCCCGGAACGGTGGTCTCCATGCATTGGTCGCGACGGGGGATGTATCCCCCGAGCTCGGAGACCCAGGCCATTTCGCAACCCGTCTGCCACATTAGATCCGCGAGTGGCGAGAGACCGACGGACAGGCATACCGCGTCACATTCTATCCAACGCTCACTGCCGGGTACCGGGTTCCAACCGCGATCAATGCCCGCCACGCGCGCGGCGGTGACCCGATCCCGCCCACTAATCTCGAGTATGGTATGGCAGGTGCGAACCGGGACACCCATCCTGCGAATCTTCGAAGCATGGACCCAGTAACCCCCGATATGCGGAAGCGCCTCGATGATTTCCGCGACATCCACATCCGCCTGTAGCAATTGATAGGCCACGATTAACCCGATATTCCCGGCTCCAACCATGAGGACTCGCCGGCCAGGCCTTACACCGTGCACATTCATCAGCGTCTGCACGGCTCCTGCACCATACACACCCGGTATGTCCGACCCGGGGAGCGCAAGGGTCTTCTCGGAAGCACCAGTC
>PUNF01000136.1 GCA_003552525.1 Clostridia bacterium
AACCGGAGGGTTGTAGGTTCGAGTCCTACCCGTGGAGCCAATCTTCACAGTGCTGAGGCCTAGTCGGGCCCATAGCTCAGTGGTCAGAGCAGGGGTCTCATAAACCCAAGGTCGTTGGTTCGAACCCAACTGGGCCCACACGTAAACGACATGGCCCCATGGTCAAGTGGTCAAGACACCAGCCTTTCAAGCTGGAGACCCGGGTTCAATCCCCGGTGGGGTCACACAAATCACGCGAATGGAAACGGGGCGGTGTTCCTTGGGTATCCGGAAGGATACGAAAGAGCGCGCCTCGTCTTCTTTTGTCCGTTTGAAGTCTTCATCATCGCCGAAACCGTTCCCTGGCGCTTTTTCACTCGATCCTTGTCGTCTCGATGTGGAGTGTTTCCGTTACTTACGTAAATGGGAGGACACACATCCTCGCCTGCTTTGGAAGACGGCCACCCCGTATCGGGCTGAAGTGGAGGGTCGTCGAATGATGGTTTCGGGTGAGCCACCGGCAGATACGCATCGCGCGAGCAATCGTCCGTCTGCAAGCGCACCTGCACACAACGCATCCATCAAGGAAAAGATGGCCGCCTGCTCTGCCTCTTGAGTGCGTTGTCGGCCATCATACGGGGCCTTCAGCACCATCGGTTTGACGACGGGGGTGTGTGGATTTGGGCCTATCGATCGGTGTCCCGCGCACCGGGCGGCACGGCGGCTCCCCAACTCCACCCTGGCGGTTGCCCTCTCGAGGGCAGGTTCGGTTCGGATTTGGGCGAAAAGAGCGCGTAGGGAAAAGGAGAGAAGAAGAATGCATCATGATCATTCCGCGTTGCTGTCGCTGTGCAGAGAGCTCATTGCGATCCCAAGCCCGACCGGCTGCGAAGAGTCGATTGCGCGTTTCCTCGTCGACTATATGACGCACGCCGGATACCGGGCGCGTATAGACGCGGTGGGCAATGTCATCGGAGTGTTATCGGGTGATCGCCCCGGCCCACGGATCGTGCTCGATGCCCATATGGATACCGTAAAGGTTACAAACCACGACCAGTGGTCCGTAGATCCCTTCGGCGGTCATGTCTCCGGGGGATACATCTACGGTCGTGGTGCCAGTGATATGAAGGGTGCACTGGCCGCTTCAGTTGTGGCCGCAAAGGATTTTGCCGAAGCAGCGGACGCTTTTGCCGGGGAGATCATCATTTCCGCGACGATCGCAGAAGAGACTTTCGAGGGAATGGCCGCCGCGGAGGTTGCCCGCCAGGTCTGCCCCGACCTGGTGATCGTGGGAGAATCCACCGAATGCAGGCTCAACCGGGGCGGCCGGGGGAGGGCGGAAATCCGCCTACACGCCCGGGGCAGGTCCGCGCACTCGTCCAATCCCGATAAGGGGATCAATGCCGTGTATTCCATGGCAGAATCCATTCTCGATCTTCGAAGACGATCTGCACCGGTACACCCGATCCTCGGGAAAGGCATCCTGGAGCTTACCGACATCATTTCTTCACCCTACCCTGGGGCATCCGTGGTTCCGGAGGATTGTTGGGTGACCTATGATCGGCGCGTGCTTCCCAATGAGACCCCCGGGGGCGTGTTGGAAGATATCCGTAGTGCACTTGGTACCGACAAGAATACGGATGTGTCCCTGGTGCGGGCGGAAATGACCACCTGGACGGGTGCGTCGTTGGGCGGTGACCGCTTTTTCCCCGCGTGGCTGATGCCGGTTGAAGATCGGGATCTGCAACGGCTTTTGGTCTCGTTGGAAGAAGAGGGGCTCTACCGCGGCCTCGGTACGTACTCGTTTTGCACCAATGCAACGCATTGGGCAGGGGTCGCATCGATTCCCACGGTCGGCTATGGTCCCTCGAGCGAATCAGGCGCCCATGTCGTGGATGAGCGCCTGGAGGTGGATGCATTGTTCGAGGCATACCGCGGATACAGGAGTATGCTTCGCGGACTCTTTTCGTCCCAGGTGGACAGAAACTGCTAGCCTGCGCTGGGAAATTGATCGAGGGCGCCGTGTATTCGCTTGTGCGCGCGCTCCTGGCCCACGAGGCGCACCAGGGAAAAGAGACTTGGGCCGGCCGTCATACCGGATAACGCGACCCGAAGTGCGTGAATCAGGGGTGCCGCCTTGAGGTCGTTTGCTTTCGCGGCCTCGCGGACGATCGATTCGATGGTCTCATCGGTCCACGTGTCAGCCTTTCTGAAGGCTTCGGCCGACATCTTCAGGGCTTCGCGAACCCGCGGGTCTGCGAAGTGGGATGCGAGTTCTTCCGGTATGTCGACTCCTTCGGTGAAGAAATGCATGCCGAATTCGACGATCTGTTGGCCGTAGCGGAAGCGATTCCCTAGGGCCTCGATGATCTCCTCTACCCGGCAAAGCGTCCTGGGGTCTTCTCCCTCATCAGGGGTGAGAATCTGCTCCTTTAGCAGGCACTTTAGGGCGATGTCCCGTCGCTCGGCTGACGATCTTTGCTGCATGTGCATCGCGTTGAGGTGTGTCAGTTTTTCCAGGCGGAATTGCGCTGGGCTCTTGCGGACATCTTCTAGCCGAAAGTGCGCAATGAGTTCCTCAGCGGGCAAGAATTCCTGCTCGCCCGGGGGTGCCCAGCCCAAAAGGGCGAGGTAGTTCATAAGCGCCTCCGGCAGAAAGCCCTGGTCACGATACTCCGTCAGTGAAGCGGCACCGTGCCGCTTACTCAATCTTGCCCCATCGGGGCCCAGGATCTGGGGAAGGTGGGCGAATCTGGGGGGCGCGTAGCCGAGCGCCCGATAGAGCATCAATTGGCGTGGTGTATTCGAAACGTGATCATCGCCCCGGATGACGTGGGTGACATCCATCGCGTGATCATCTACCACGTTGGCAAAATTGTAGGTTGGTGTGCCATCGGACTTCACGAGAATGTAGTCGCCGAATTGTTCATTATCGAAGGTAAGGTGGCCACCGACGATGTCGTCAAACTCGGAGCGCCCCCCGGGGTTGACGATCCGGACCGCCAGCCCGGGCTCCAGCCGGTCATCGGATTGCGCCCGATTGCGACAGCGACATGGGCTGTCCGCAGCCACTCCTTCCCGCTCACAATAGCACAAGTACGCGTCAGACGAAGCGACAAGCGCCTCCGCGTGCTCGTGGTACAAATCCAACCGCTCGCTTTGGAAGTAGGGGCCATAGGGCCCCTCGATCTCCGGACCCTCATCCCAGTCAATGCCGATCCAGCGTAGGCCGTCGGTGATGATCGCCACGGCTTCTTCGACGTGCCGTTGCTGATCGGTGTCTTCGATGCGTAGGATGAACGTGCCGTCCTGCCCGCGTGCAAATAGCCAGTTGAACAGGGCAGTGCGCACGTTTCCCACGTGCATGTACCCCGTTGGACTTGGTGCGAATCGAACTCTTACGGTCACGATGGCTCCCCGGGTGTCGGCCCGAGGATTTCACACTCCTTCATTGGGAAGACTCGGATTCACCACCCGGTTCTGTGGGGTTGGGAACCGCCCGATCTCATGATAATGGCATTTTCCAGGTCTGAGCAAGGACCCCGGGTTCACCGCAGCGGTTGGCAGCGGCAAGTTTGCCGGCGAATACACCCTTCTGCCCTTCCCGCGGCATCGCGTTAACGATCTCGTGGACCCGCTGCAGGACCGACGAGATCCACCGGGGTATGACCGATTGATGGCCCTTGCGGCCTGTTTTTCGCATCGGGGATGAATCGATGCGGAGAGGCCTGTGTCGTAGCCCGACCCATCAACGGGCTAAACTCCTCCCTGTTGGTTTTCGATAGAAGAAATGGATTGGAAGGTCGAACCTGATCACGTGAGGGGGGTACTGCACGCCCGGTATGAATATGGTAAAATATGGCATCATACTCACTGGTAAGGAGTGGTATCTATTACACTTCGCGTCGATGTTGAAGGAATTCGGTTGATGATGGCCGATGCGGATGCCGACTTGTGTGCCGTGGTGGGAGAACACATGCGGGAACAGCGGGATATCGAGGTCGTAGGACTCTACACGGACGGCGACGCGTTGTTGCGTGCGCTCGACGTTGTCGAGGCGGATATCGTGATCCTAGACATGAGCATGTCACGGATTGATGGACTGTCCGTCCTCGAGGGGATACGGGCCCAGGTACGCCGAGATTCCCCTGTGGTCATTGCCGTTTCTCCTTTCGTACCAGAAGGTGTCATGCTTCAGGCCAGGTCGCTGGGGGTTCGGAATTTCTTGTACAAGCCCCTGGATCTGGAGACACTCTGCCGCAGAGTGAGGCAACCCGCTTCGGAATCACCACGGTGTGATCACAGGCACCTTCCCATACAGTCGAGGCGTATGGGCGAGTCTTTTGCGGAGGAGGTCGGCCGTATCATGGGTGGGATGGGTGTTCCCCCGCACGTCCGGGGGTATAAGTACCTGCGTCGGGCGATTCTCCTGGTCGTTTCACGTCCGGAATTCCTCGAAGCCGTTACGAAGGAGCTATATCCTGCGATTGCTGCGCATTATAGAAGTACACCACAACGTGTCGAACGGGCGATCCGGCATGCCATCCAGTGCGCATATGAACGTGGAGCGGGCGAAAAGATGATGGAAATGGTGGGATTCGTTGCGACGCCGGGCGTGGGAAGACCGAGCAATGCCGAGTGCATCGCTTCGGTGGCTGAATACCTGCGCACGGCACACCTCGGACATAATCCCGATTTTGCACGTAATTCGTAAACGAGGTGTGACTGTAGCCGTATTGAACCGTTGACAGTGGGTGGATCATGGTGAAGCAGAATGGATTTGCAAACCCCCGATATGACCTGCTAATGGGGTCAGGCCCGGCGGTGTCCGGTGCCAGGGTGAGATGAACGATTACCGGTTCTGATGAAGGATATAGGCTCATGCGCAGAGAACTTCTTAAGAGCGTATGGGCCTACTCGGGATGGGTTATTTGGTTTCGCCATACGGCTTTGCTGACGATGATTGGGTGGAACTGCGATGGTGATGCGGGGTCTCGATGCCTAGCCAAGCAAGGATGAAGTGATAGGTGGGGATATGGGAGCGTCGTGACGATTTCCCGCCCCCTTTTTTTGGCCGATGCCCTGTCGGAATTCAGAAATGCATGCGAATATCGTATGGATAGAGGGGAGAGTCGTCTTGGGCATATTTGATCGAATGGCGGAGAAGGGCCACGAACAGTTGATCTTCTCGCAGGATAACGAGAGTGGACTCCGGAGCATTATCGCGATACACGATAGTACCCTGGGCTCTGCACTCGGCGGCTGCCGCATGATGGATTACGAGGTGGAGGATGATGCCATCACTGATGCACTCCTTCTGTCGTGGGGGATGACGGCGAAGTCAGCGGTGACACGGACCAATCACGGGGGCGGAAAGGCCGTAATCTGGGGTGACCCCAGTTCTGACAAGACCGAAGTCCTCTTGCGTGCTTTCGGACGCTATGTGGAGGGGTTGGGCGGTCGCTTTATCACCGGTACCGACATGGGGACGACCGGTGATGACTTTGTCGTGGCCGGGCAGGAAACGGACTGGCTGGTGGGTCTGCCGGAATATGCGGGCGGAAGCGGAAACACCTCCGTGACGACCGCGTATGGCGTTCTGCACGGGATTCGCGCGGGGGCCACCCACGTGTGGGGTAGCGATGATCTCACCGGTAAGACCATCGCCATCCAGGGTGTGGGCAAGGTTGGGGAGTACCTCGCCGGACTACTACATGAAGCCGGGTGCCATCTGATCGTCGCCGATGTGGACGAGGATGCGGTCGCCCGCGTCGTGGACGCCTATGGTGCGCGTCGGGTCGGTCCGGATGAAATCTACGACATCCAATGTGATATCTTCAGCCCATCGGCGCTCGGGGGAATCCTGAATCCCGAGACCATTGAACGGTTGCAGTGTCGCATAGTCGGTGGTGCCGCGAATAACCAGGTCTCTGATGCGAAGATCGCGGAAAAGCTTCACGAGAAGGGGATCCTTTATATACCCGATTACATCATCAATGCCGGCGGTCTGATCCAGGTTGCCGATGAGGTCGGCGGATTTGATCGAGAGCGAACGATGAAGAAGACCGAGGCGCTGTACGAGTTGCTCCTGGACTGCTTCGCGCGCTCCGAAGAGCTGTCGATAACCCCGGTGGAGGCAGCGGATCGCCTGGTCGAGGAGCGCATAGAGTTCCTCGGGCGCATTGGCCGGATATACCTGCCGCCACGGGGGCAGTAAGAGAGGGGAATTCGAGAATGAGGATCTTCGAATCCATGAAGGACATGGAGCACGAGCAACTGGTCTTTTGTTACGACGAGGTTTCGGGTCTCAAGGCGATCATCGGAATTCACGATACCACGCTCGGTCCCGCTCTCGGCGGTACACGGATGTGGCCCTACGAAACCGAGGAGGAAGCGATCACCGACGTGCTTCGGCTGTCGAAGGGCATGACATATAAGAGCGCGGCGATGGGGCTAAACCTTGGTGGTGGAAAAGGCGTTATTATTGCCGATGCCAGAAAAGACAAGAGCGAGGCTCTGTGGCGCGCATACGGTCGCTTTGTGGAGAGTCTCGGCGGAAGGTACTACACCGCCGAAGATGTCGGTGTCTCCCCTGATGACATCGACGTTGTAAACGATGAGACGGACTACGTTGCGGGTTTATGGCACAAGTCGGGAGATCCATCGCCGGCGACGGCCTTTGGGACCTTTGTGGGCATTCGGGCCTCGATGGAGCACCTTACTGGCTCCGATGATCTCTCTGGTGTTACCGTTGCCGTCCAGGGCATCGGGAGCGTGGGCTATGCGCTCTGTAAACACCTCCACGAAGCCGGGGCCCGACTGTTAGTGGCCGACATCTACGAGGATAAGGTGGCGCGCGCCGTCGAAGATTTCGGTGCGGAGGAAGTCGATCCGGGAGCAATTCACGCGAGTGAATGTGATGTGTACGCTCCGTGTGCCCTTGGTGCTACGATAAACGACGAGAGTATTCCCGAATTGCGATGCAAGGTCGTTGCCGGTGCCGCGAATAATCAATTGGAAGAGGCCCGACACGGGCAGGAATTGCGAGCGCGAGGGATTCTCTATGCGACGGACTTTGTGATTAATGGTGGCGGAGTGGTCAACGTGGCACAGGAGTTCAACCCGGCTGGTTATAATCGGGATCTCGCATTCAAGAAGATCGAGGGAATCGGGGAAAAGCTCCAGGCGATCTTCGCGATCAGCGATGAAGAGAACATTCCTACGAACGAAGCAGCCGAGCGATTGGCCGAGGAGCGCATCGCTGCAGTCGGACGGATACAGCGGATTCGGACATGATATGAACGATATTTTCGCCCGGAGCCCCCTGGTATTGGCGGGACCCTTCGGCAGTGGAAAGAGCGAGTTGGCGATCGCCCTGGCCCTGCAGGCGCGTGCCCGCCGTGATGACAAGGTGATACTCGTCGACATGGATTTGGTGACGCCCTTCTTCCGAAGTCGGGAGGCGGCAGACGCACTCGCGGATGTCGGCGTACGCGTGGTGTATCCGAGCCATGTGCCCGTGGGAGTAGATCTCCCGGTACTGCCCCCGGCGGTTGTGGAAGCCATAGAACTGGCGCCGGTTACCATCGTGGACGTGGGCGGAGGAACCATGGGGAGTCGCGTCATGGGGGGGCTTTCGACTCCCATCGCCTCTCGCGGCGGGATGTTGCTCGCGGTCATCAACCCCTATCGACCCATGAGCGGGACTCCCCGTGCCATCGCCGGCACGATTGCGGATTTGTCGAGGGACCTTCGTTTGCCCGTCGATGGCGTCCTGGCCAATCCGAACCTCGGCGCAAGTACCAAGCCCGAGCACGTGATGGAGGGGATGGAGATCGTTCGCGAGGGCGCGCAGTTGGCCGATGTTCCGATTGTCGCCATGGGAATAGGGGAACATCTTATGGAGGGTGGGGAGTTTCCGCGTTGGTCCGATGTACTAGCGGGAACTGCGCATCGCGTATGTGTTGAACGTACACTTTGGCCCGAATGGGAGAGACCGGGCAATGGAGATTCACGGGAGGTGTATCGTGGGTTCTAAATGGATCTTGGAGCCAGAGCGTTGCAAAGGGTGCGGACTATGCACGACCGTATGTCCCAAAGAGATTGTCTACCTTTCCGACAATCTGAATCGGCAGGGGTATCGCACGTCGGCAATCACGTCACAGGAAGCGTGCATCAGTTGTGGTTTCTGTGCCCTGATTTGCCCTGACGTTGCGGTCGAAGTTTCGCGACCTGAAAAGTCCGAACGATGATGTCTGCCGGGGAAGGAGTCGACATGACCGAAGGCCAGTTGCAAATGATCAAGGGGAACGAGGCGGTTGCGGAAGCCGGGGTACGTGCCGGATGCCGCTTCTTCTTTGGATACCCCATTACACCACAAAATGAGTTGCCAGAGTATATGTCGGGCCGGCTGAGCGAAGTAGGAGGCACCTTCTTGCAGGCCGAAAGCGAGGTCGCTGCCATCAACATGGTGTACGGTGCCGCGGGAGCCGGCGTGCGGGTGATGACCTCGTCATCGTCTCCTGGAATCAGCCTCAAGCAGGAGGGAATATCCTATATCGCCGGGGCCGAATTGCCCTGCGTGATCGTAAACATGGTGCGTGGCGGTCCCGGGCTGGGCAGCATTCAGCCGGCTCAGTCGGACTACTTCCAGTCGACCAAGGGGGGAGGGCACGGCGATTATCGAATGGTCGTCCTCGCGCCCGCCACTCTTCAGGAAATGGTCGATCTGACGTACGAGGCGTTCGACATCGCTGACAGGTACCGCAATCCGGTCATGATCCAAGGAGACGGCGTGATCGGACAGATGATGGAGCCCGTCGCCTTTCCCCCCTTGATGGACCCCGCCGATCTACCTGCTAAGGAATGGGCCACCACGGGACGCAGGGGCCGAGATGCGCTCAACCTGATCAACTCCCTATATCTCGATCCCGACGAGTGCTGGGCGCACAACCGCAAGCTTGCGGAGAAATACGCGCGAATGGAACAGGCCGAGGTCCGCTACGAAATCGACCACGAAGACGCGGATTACTTTATCGTGGCATATGGAACCACGGCACGGATTGCGCGGCGTTCGGTAAAAGATCTTCGTGATGCGGGTCACTCCGTTGGACTCCTGCGGCCAATCAGCTTGTGGCCCTTCCCATCGAAAGCCTTCGAAGGACTCGCCGGACAAGCCCGGGGATATCTGACCGTCGAAATGAGTCTGGGGCAGATGGTGGAAGATGTGCGGCTATCGGTGGATTCCTCCACGCCCGTGGAGTTCTACGGTACCGCAGGGGGTGTGATGCCACGGCATCAGGACATTACCGAGCAGATGGAGAAGCTCGTTGCTAGAACGGGGGATAACCGATGAAAAAGGTATTTACCAGGCCCCGTGCCCTCGCCGATCGACCGACACATTATTGTCCGGGCTGTATCCATGGAGTGGCCCATCGGATGATTGCCCAGCTCATGGATGAGATGGAATTGACAGACCGCGCGGTCGGCATTTCGCCGGTGGGTTGCGCGGTATTCGCATATAATTACCTTGACTGCGACTTCCAGCAGGCTGCCCACGGTCGTGCACCGGCCGTGGCCACCGGGATCAAACGTGCATGGCCGGATGCATTTGTCTTCGCTTACCAGGGCGATGGGGATCTCGCGTCGATCGGCACCGCGGAGATCATCCATGCGGCCAGTCGAGGTGAGAATATTAGCGTGGTTTTCATCAACAACGCCATTTATGGCATGACGGGAGGCCAGATGGCCCCCACGACCCTTGAGGGCCAAAGGACCACCACATCTCCCGCCGGTAGAGATCTCAAGTCCACGGGGCATCCAATGCGTATGACGGAGATGCTCGCGACGCTACCCGGCGTGGCATACCTGGCGCGCGGATCCTGTCACGACGTGAAGCATATAAAAGCCACGGAGCGCTACCTGCGCAAGGCCTTTGAGGCGCAGGAAGCCGGGCATGGTTTTGGTATGGTGGAGATCGTGGCGAACTGTCCAACCAACTGGGGCATGAGTCCGGTGGAGTCAATCGATTGGATCAAGGAAAACATGTTGCCGTACTTCCCCCTCGGCGAATTTCGCACCACCGAGGAGGTGGATTGAGATGCATCACGAAATACTCATCGCAGGCTTTGGTGGGCAGGGTGTCATGCTGATGGGGCAAATGCTCGCCTACGCTGGGATGAAGAAAAACCTTTACGTGTCGTGGATGCCGTCGTATGGGCCGGAACAGCGCGGCGGAACGGCCAACTGTGGCGTGGTGTTATCCGATGAACCAGTCGGCTCTCCGGTGGTTACCGAGCCGACGGACTGTGCGGTAATGAATCTGCCGTCGTTGACCAAGTTCGAGCCGGCGGTAACGTCCTCGGGCTACCTTTACGTCAATACTTCCCTCTGTCCGGACGAGGTCGAAAGGGAAGACATACACGTCATTCGCGTTCCCGCGACGGAGGAGGCGGATGCGATGGGCAATGCCCGGGTCGCCAATATGATCATGCTCGGGGCAATGATGGGAAGCTTCACCGGGTTGCCCGCGGATATCATGCAGGAGGTATTGCCGGAGGTACTTCCCGAGC
>PUNF01000039.1 GCA_003552525.1 Clostridia bacterium
CCGGCCCACAAGACGTGATATCCGCGATGAGCAGCGTGCAGAGTCACTCCACGAGCAATGCATCCTCGGTCTCCCAGTGGGCGGCCGTGGCTGCCCTCGAGGGCCCAAAGGATCCTATCGATGCGATGGTTAAGGAGTACGCGCGCCGTCGGGATTACATGACGGAACGCCTCCAGGCTTTGCCCGGCTTTGAGACCTCCAAGCCCGGCGGCGCCTTCTACATCTTCCCCAACGTTTCCCAGTTGATCGGCAAGACTATTGCCGGACGCGAGATCAACGACTCGGACGACCTCTGCGAATTGTTCCTGGAAGAGGGACACGTGGCGCTGGTTCCCGGTGCCGGTTTCGGTTCCCCCGAGAACATTCGCTTCTCCTATTCCACCTCGATGGAAAGCATCGAGGAAGGGATGGATCGCCTGGAGAACCTGCTTTCGTAACTGACGCGATCCCAAGCGGGCGGCCCTGTGCGGTCGCCCGCCTACGAAAGGTGAAGGAATGAGCCACGTTCCCGCTGCGATGCCCCGACCCGGGCAACGCATTGCGCTAATGGGATTGGGTGTCAGCAATCTCGCCCTCGCACGTTTTTTGCTCAGACATGGTGTTCGCCCGCACTACTATGATCGGAAATGCGCCCGATCGCTGGATCTTACGCCTTTGAAAGAGGACCCTAAGGGACGCTTGGTGGCCGGGGCGGATTACCTCGATCGCTTTCGCGAAGACCACCGTGCCCGTCCCTTTGACTGGGTGTTCGTGACCCCCGGCATGCCCAAGCAACTCCCCGCGTTACGCGAGGCTCGGGCATCGGGTGCACAGCTCTCCGGCGAGATGGCGCTTTTCATGCAGCTGTGCGCCGCTCCGATGATCGGGGTAACTGGAAGCGCGGGGAAGACGACGACCGTCAGCCTGCTCGCAGGCTTCCTCGAGGAAACGGGGCGGCGGCTTTGGGTCGGGGGCAACGTCGGTCAGCCGCTCATTGAACACCTGGGCGACATCGCATCGGGGGACCTCGTCGTGCTGGAACTTTCGAGTTTCCAGCTCGAACTCGCCAATCGGGTTCCCGGATCTGCCGCGGTCCTGAACCTGTTCCCGGATCATCTCGATGTCCACGGTGACGTCGATTCTTACTATCGAGCCAAGTCCCGGCTGGTGATCGGACAACAGGCGGGAGACCTTCTGCTGCTAAACGGTGACTGTCCGCGTACCCGACGCCTGGCGGATGCCTCCGCGGCCCGGGTCCGCGTCTATTCCCCCTCCGGGAACGAACACGGAGCATCAGGCCGTACTCGCGAAGGATATGCGCTGGCCGGATATTCGCGCTCGGGATGGCTGATGCTCAATCGTGACGGCGAGGAGGATCCCCTGGTGGCGGAGGATGCAGTCCCTCTTCGTGGTCAACACAACCGCGCAAATCTACTGGCTGCCGCGATCCTGGCCGCCGACTTTGGTGCCTCGACACGGGGCATGCGGAACCGGCTCAGTCGTTATGTGCCGCCGCCGCACCGCATGGAGGACTTCGCGGAAAAAGGTGGGATCCGATACATCGATGACTCCATTGCCACTTCTCCTTTGCGCACGACCGCCGCACTGGAGGCACTCGCTGAACCGCTCGTGCTCATCCTCGGAGGATATGACAAGGGGATGTCATTCGCCGAACTTGCCCGCCGGATCGCGAATGCACAGCAAGAAGGCCGAATACGGGGTGTGATCCTCACCGGAGACGCCGCATCCCGCATAGATAAAGCGTTGGAACGAGGGGGCGTTGGACCACACATCCGCCTCACCGTACCCACATTCGATGATGCGGTTCGGCAGGCCGTTTGCATGGCCCGTCATGGTGATACAGTATTGTTGTCCCCGGGTTGTGCAAGCTTCGACGCTTTCGAGAACTATCGGGCCCGTGGAGTCTACTTCAAGCGAATCGTCAGAGAACTGATCGGAGACGAATCCCGGTGAAGCCGACTGAAGAAAGCCTCGTATGGCTGTCCGAGACCCTCGAGCATGCCTATGGACGAGGAGGCGCGTACCCCGTCGAACCTCCCCTCTCGGGGGAACCTCGCACCGTACTGGGGACCCTGATCGTGACCATGCTCTCACAGGCAAGCAACGATGAGGGCACCCGCAAGGTTTATCGTGCACTGCGCCATACATACCCCCAATGGGGCGATGTTGTCGAAGCGTCCCTCGAGGATGTCGTGGAGGTATTGCGCCCCGGAGGCCTTGCCGAGGGGAAGGCCCGGAACATGCGTGCGGCCCTCGAACGGATTCGCGGTGTCTTCGGGGATTACACGCTGGATGCACTGTTTCGGTGGTCGGATCGCGAGGTTTTCTTATTTCTTGTGGATCTTCCCGGGGTCGGGCCCAAGACGGCCGCCTGTGTGCTGTTGTTCGCACTCGGGCGAGAAGCGTTCTCGGTGGATACGCACGTTGCCCGGATCAGCCGCCGACTTGGTCTCGTACCCGAAAAGTCCACGCCCGAGAAGATCCAGTCGGTGCTCGAGCCCCAGATCCCCACCGGGCATGCGCTGCAATTGCATCTCAACCTGCTGGCCCATGGCCGAGCGACTTGCCAGGCGCGCCGCCCCGGTTGTGGAGGATGTATACTCTTTAGTAGATGTGATAGAATAGGCATCAGCGAATATGGTTTTGGTTCGAAACGGGGTGAGACCGCTGTCGAAGAGTAAGGGTCGGTCTACATGGACGCCGGATGAAGAAGTCGTGGCCGGGCAACTCGAGGAATTTGCGCGTACGCGGGATCCGGAGTTGAAGCGCGAGATTGCCACCGCATATCGGGGGCTCGTCGTATACCTCGCGCGCGGTTTTTCTCAGCGCGGTGAGCCCCTCGAAGATCTGATTCAGCAGGGTTTCGTGGGGTTGTTGAAGGCGATCGACAGGTTTGACCCGGAGCGTGGCGTGAAGTTTACTACATACGCGACACCCACGATTACCGGTGAATTGCGCCGTTACTTCCGCGACAAGGGATGGGATGTACAGGTTCCACGGCGTCTCAAGGAGATGCACCTCAAGGTTCGGCGCGCCCGCGAGGATCTCATGGCGACGAACAGTGCGGCGCCCACCTTGCAGCAAATCGCGGATCACCTGCGCGAGGATCTCGGCCAGGTCGAGGATGCGGCCCAGGTGCAGTACGCCTACAATTCGTACTCCCTGGAGGAAAGAATCGGTAATGATGACGGCGGCGCACCGACGACCCTCGGGGACCTCCTCGGTGACGAAGACCTCGGCTATGACCGGGTCGTCAACCACGAGGACGTGGCGCGTGCCCTGGAGACGTTGCCCGAAAGGGAACGTCTGATCATCCAGTGGCGGTTCTATGGTGGACTCACACAACGCGAGGTGGGAGAACGCCTGGGAATCTCACAGATGCATGTAAGTCGGCTGGAGCGCCGGGCACTGGAAGCAATGCGAGAGGCCATGGTGGCCTGAGTACGGGATATCGTGGTTCCAATGTGATGAGGGGTTCGGGGGCGAACCATTTTCCCCGAACCCTTCTTGGTTCCCACGCATCTTTTCCGGGTCAGCCCTTTTTTGTAACATCAACAGGGTGTTGACAGGAAGAGGCATGCCCGATGGAGAAAGTGTCGGCGTTCGGTTGCTTTCATGATCATCCTTCCGAACACCCAAAGGATACTACGATGAGCCATTGCCGAGGTTATCCGCACTCCAGTGCCGCTGGCAGCCCACGGAGTGCGGCGAACCCATGGAAGGACTTGATTCACGCCAATGTTCGCGCATTTACACACCCACACGGAGTATAGTCTGCTGGATGGCGCCGGGCGCATCCAGGATCTCGTGGATGCAGCCGCTACCCATGGGATGGAGTCGCTGGCAATCACCGACCACGGGACCATGTACGGTGTGTTGGAATTCTACCGTGCGGCCCGGGAAGCGGGGATCAACCCGGTATTGGGTTGCGAGGTCTACGTTGCGCCGCGAACCCGCTTTGACCGGGAGGTCGGGGTGGACGATAATCCGCACCACCTGGTCTTGCTCGCGGAGAACGAGGTGGGCTACAGGAATCTTGTGCGCCTGGTCTCTATGGCCTACGTTGAGGGGCTGTACTATCGTCCGCGCTGCGATCGCGAGTTGCTGGAGCGTTACAGCGAGGGACTCATCGCGCTCTCGGGGTGTATCGCCGGCGAAGTACCGCGCCTGTTACTAGCGGGCAAGGAAGATGAGGCCCGCGAGGTGGCCAGGTGGTATCGAGACACCTTTGGCCCCCAGAATTACTACTTCGAAATCCAGGATCATGGCCTCTCCGAGGAACGGCAGGCAGCGGTCGCCCTGCGTCGACTGGGAGAGGCCCTCGAAATTGATCTCGTCGCCACGAATGACGTGCATTATACCTCGATCGATGATGCCCGGGCCCACGATGTGCTCCTTTGCATCCAAACGGCGCGGACGGTGAATGACGAACGAAGATTGCGTTTTCCCAGCGAAACCTTCCACCTCCGAACCGAAGGGGAAATGCGGGAGCTATTCGCCGAGTTTCCCGGTGCGGTCGACAACGCTGGCAAGATTGCCGAGCGTTGCGAGGTCGAATTAAACCTCTCGGAGCTGCATCTTCCGAAGTTTCGCGTGCCAGAGGGATTTGACAGCGAGGAAGCCTACCTCCTGCATCTTTGCGAAGAGGGTATGCGTTGGCGGTTCGATCCTCCGGGGGACGCATACCGTGAGCGACTTCGCTCCGAGCTGGATACGATCAACTCCATGGGCTATGCCAGCTATTTCTTGATCGTATGGGATTTCATACGTTTCGCCCGAGAAGCGGGAATTGCCGTGGGTCCAGGTCGTGGATCTGCGGCTTCCAGCCTGGTCTCCTATGTGCTCGGGATCACCAACATCGACCCGATCGCCTACAATCTTGTCTTCGAGCGATTCCTCAATCCCGAGCGGATCAGCCTGCCCGATATCGACATCGATTTCTGTTACGAACGTCGGGATGAGGTCATCGACTACGTCGTCGACAAATACGGCGAAGACAGTGTTGCCCAGATCATTACCTTCGGTACGATGGCTGCGCGCGCCGTCCTGCGGGATGTGGGCCGCGCCCTGGACATGCCCTTTAACGAGGTCGATCGTATCGCCAAGATGGTACCCGCCCAACTCGGCATTACGCTGGATGCTGCCCTCGAGCTATCTCCGGACCTGGGTCGGGTGTACGAGCGCGACCCCGATGTTCGTGCGATGGTGGATACGGCCCGCTTTCTCGAGGGCATGCCGCGGCATGCCTCCGTACATGCCGCGGGTGTGGTGATCGCGGACAAACCGTTGATGGAATACGTGCCGCTGCAGCGCATGGGGGATGGTTCTGTCGTGACACAGTTCCCCATGGGCGACCTCGAAGACCTGGGGCTTCTGAAGATGGATTTCCTTGGGCTGAGGACGCTGACCGTGATCGAGGAGACCGCGAAAATCATCCGGAAGACGGACGATCCGGGTTTCGATATCGATGCCATCCCCATGGATGATCGCGCGACCTTCGAACTTATCGCCCGGGGTGACACGGAGGGAGTGTTCCAGCTCGAGTCCGAAGGCATGCGCGATCTGCTGCGGGAACTGGAGCCGACCACCTTCGAAGACGTGATTGCGGCGGTAGCCCTGTTCCGCCCCGGCCCGATGGAGAACATCCCCACCTTCGTCCACAATAAGCATAACCCGAAAGATGTACGCTATCCCCATCGCGATCTCGAGCCCATCCTGCGGGATACCTACGGGGTGATGGTGTACCAGGAACAGGTGATGCAGGTCGCCTCCACCATGGCGGGCTTTAGCCTCGGCCAGGCCGACATCCTGCGGCGCGCCATGGGTAAGAAGAAACCCGAAGGTCTCGAGTCGGTGAAGAAGGAGTTCGTGCAGGGCTGTTTGCAGAAGGGGCACGATCGATCCATCGCAGAAGAACTCTTCGGCTTCATCGAAAAGTTCGCCAACTATGGGTTCAACCGTGGACACACGGCTCCCTATGCCCTGCTCGCCTATCAGACGGCCTACCTCAAGGCGAACTATCCCATGTCCTTTATGGCTGCATTGCTCACCAGCATCATGAGTGATGGGGATAAGGTACGCAAGTACATCGACGAATGCCGTCGAATGGACATTCCAGTGTTGCCGCCGGATGTAAACCGAAGTTTCGCCAATTTCACCGTGGTCGATGAAGGCATACTGTTTGGCCTCGCGGCCGTTCGAAACCTCGGCCATGGAGCCATCGAGGCGATGATCACCGAGCGGAGAGATGGTGGCACATTCAAGAGTTTCTGGGATTTCTGCGAGCGTGTGGATTTGCGAAAATTGAACCGCCGGGCGGTGGAATCGATGCTACAGGCCGGTGCTTTCGATGGTATCGATCCGGACCGCAATGCGCTTCTCGCTCGTTGTAGCGCAGTCCTCACTTCGGCGCACAATTCGCAGCGTCAGAAGGAAACCGGCCAGGTCTCCTTCTTCGAGTCCATCGGTGGCGTGGTGCAAGAAGGGCGGGCGTCAAGCAATGGTCCACCGACAGAAGAGGACTCGGGTGCCAGCGGAGAAGCAGGCTGCGGCACCTCTGCCAGGGAGCGGCTGGAGATGGAGCGGGAGATCCTCGGGGTGTACCTCTCTGGCCACCCACTGGATGAGTGGAGAAGGACGCTGCGACAGGAGATCTCTGCCACTAGTGATGATCTCGACGAGATGCGTGAGGACGAAGCCGTGGTCCTCGGCGGAATGGTGGTGGGGCAGTCACGCATCCTGACGAAGAAGGGGGACACGATGGCCTTTGTCACCCTTGAAGATCTCGCCGGCCAGTGCGAGGTGGTCGTATTTCCGGGGGTATTCGACGAATATGCCGAATTGCTCCAGGACGACGCCGTGCTCTTGATTCGCGGCCGCGTGAGTCATCGCGGTGAGCATGCGAGTGTCAAGGCGGAAAGCATTTCGCTTCCTGGTGAGCAGGCCCGCATCTTTATCAGGGCAGATGAGACCCTAGGCGACCCGGAAAAGATGGAGCAACTCCGCTGCCTGCTGGGTGCCCATCGCGGCGAGGCCCCGGTCTTTCTTTGCTTTTGGGATCATGATTGCGTTGTACGTCTTGGTGCTCGGTTCAACGTGGCGCCTGGACCCGATTTGGCGCGGGCGGTGGAATCCCTGTGCGGGGATGAGAGTTTCACCCTGCGTGGTCCCGGTGACTGAGGGAATCCGTCCAGTGACTATGCGAGGCCGATTGGGCCGCAAAGGGGATAGGGCGAAAGGAAGCCGGCATTTCTCGCCGAAATAATCTATTGTCGGGGTGATCGACAGATCGGGTGAAGAAAGGATAGCGTATGCACACCATTTCTCATCGGCGACTCATTGTTGCAGTGCTTTTGTCCATGTTCATTTTGGCCATCTTTGCTTTCATGCCATCGACCACGGTCCATGCCGCCACCGCCACCTATTTTAATCAACTGCGGGACTACACGGGGACATACAATTCGAACCTGGCGAGAGTACCCGGTATCATGAAATTTCTCGTACGGAATCAGCGAGTGGCTTTACATATCGAGGGTGGCACCGGTGGCACGGAGATCATGGGCGTGGTTACAAACGCCGAATCACTGATCATCGACTATCTGCCCGAGTCCCCCGCTGACATCACCATGCACATCCGCGTGGGGGCCGGTACCGTGGACCGGTTGATCGCCCAGAACTCTGGCGTGGCCGTACTGGAGGCGATCGGGTCGGACATTCGTTTTGAAGGAGTCGGGTTGGGCAACCAGCTGCGTGCGGTGATCATTTCCCTCGGTGCGCGGATTGCCCGGGTATTCGCCTAATCGCGGTAGAAAAAAGGCGATGACCTGAAGCGCTGGGTCATCGCCTGCTTTGTGCCGAGGGTGGGATTCGAACCCACAAGGGGGGTTGCCCCATACGATTTTGAGTCGCACGCGTAGACCAGTTCCGCCACCTCGGCACGCGTTGATCGACCATCATTATAGCAAAGTGCAGGGAGTGGCCACAACGCAGATGCCAGGGTCGTTCGATGGCGTGTTCCGCGGGAGCTATTGGGATGTCCCGCGTCCATAGCCCAGGCGCCGGTCCCTTTGCTATACTGGGTGCGGCGTGCAACAGTACGAGGCATCCGCGTGAAGCCGCTTGGACGGCAAACCGGGGAGGGGGGAGGATCGGGTTGAATGAGGAACAGATTATTGACATGGCCCGTGCCGGTGACGTTACGGCGTTCGAATCCCTGGTCGAAGAGTATGACGGTCGCATCTACAACATGGCCTTCCGGATGCTCGGAAACGTGGAAGATGCCCGGGATGTGGCACAAGAGACATTTTTGAAAGCATATACCTCCCTCGATCGCTTTCGAGGCGATGCCTCGTTTTCGACGTGGTTGTACCGTATTGCCAAGAATGCCTGCCTGGATATCCTTCGCCGCCGTGGCCGCAGGACCATCTACTCGTTGGACGATCCCGTGGAAACGGATGAAGGGGAAGTGGATCGCCAATTGGCCGGGCACCTGCCGGATCCCGAGGGCGTCGCCCTAGATACCGAGGTTCGAGAAGCGGTGGAGGCGGCAATCGCGGGACTTGCACCCCATCATAGGACGATTATCGTACTCCGCGACATCGAGGAACTGACCTACGAGGAGATTGCCGAGGTACTGGAAATGGAGCTCGGCACGGTCAAGTCACGGCTTTACCGGGCGCGGTGTGCATTGAGCCGGTCCCTCGGGGAATTGGAACTTTTCGACGACCGGGGCGTCGGTCCAGGTGAGAGGAGGGAACGCGAGTGACCCCTCACTGCACGGAGCCCTACGAGAATTTATCGGCGTACCTCGACGACGCGCTCGACGAAGCCGAGGCTGACCGGGTACGGGAGCACCTTAAGCGATGCGATGAATGCCGAAAAGCGTTCGAATCATTGCGTCGTACCCGCGCCCTCGCGCAGGCTTTACCGCGCGCGGATTTGCCATCTGGATTTCGCACCGAGCTACGAACGAAGCTCGCCCAAACGCGGAGGGCACGCACTTTTCGGGGGTCGCGTTCCCGGTTGAGGTTCGGTGTCATGGTTGCAGCCGCGGCGGCATTGGTCCTGATCATGCCCTTCGCAGCCCTGGTATCGAGTACGCTGCCATCCCACGATGCCATGTTGGCGACACACGACCCCGACCCCGCTGATGATATCGGGGCGATGGAGGCACCGCCGGATATCGCGACCGAGGAAGCCCCCGAGGAGGAGGCCGCCGAGGAGCATGCTATCACCGTGACCCGGACGGCGGTGCAAAGTGAAGAGTATGTCGTACACGTTGATGATGTCGAATCGGCGAGTCACGAGGTGCGGACCTTGCTGGCAGAAGCGGGTGCCGATTTGCGCAGGCGGAAGCACGTGTTCGATTCCACGGGTGTACTGGCGCGTGCAGAGTTGATGGGGGAGGGCGCTCCCGAGGCCGTCGAAGCCGCCGGCATTCTCATGCGCCAGGTGGGTGCCGTCGTGGAGCATCGCGCTGTCGAGCACTACGAGGATGATGCGCCGGGAACGAGCCAGATCGTGGTGACCATTGAAGATTTTCCCGTCCGTACTGCCGATCCTTCCCGAGAAGTACCGGTCGAGATCGAATCCCACACTGATCCGGCTCGACTACTGTCGCAGATTAGTAGGAGCTTCTCCGGATCCTGGCGCAGCTTCGGCCTGAGTGTAGGGGCTCTCATCGTGTGGATAGCCGGACATGTCCCGCACCTCGCCTTCGCGGGTGGTATACTGTTACTGGGCTACGTTTTCCTGTTGCGGGTTCGTCGTCGAACCCCGTAGCAGTGGCTCGGCACACGTGAAATGGCAGATGGATCAGGGGTGCCTGCCAGGGCACCTCGATCTGTGATCCACCATACCCGGAGGGATGAGATTCGTGACCAGCACCCCAAGAGACCGAAGTACCGTGCTGCTCGTCGATGGTACCAGTCTCGTCTATCGCGCCTTTTTTGCGATTTCCAACCTTACCGCTCCTGATGGGCGTCCCACGAATGCCGTATACGGTTTCATCAACATGATACTTCGGCTGATCGAAGATGCAGAGGGCGACCGCATCATCGTGGCCTTCGACCGGGGAGCCCCGCGCTATCGACTGGAGGTCTATCCCGATTACAAGGGTCATCGACCCGAAATGCCGGAAGACCTGCGTCCCCAGTTTGACCTCGTGAAACAGGTACTCGACGGCTTCGGTATTCCGCGGGTTGAAGTGGATGGCGTGGAGGCCGACGACATCCTCGGGACGCTGGCAAGGCGACTGGAGGCACTCCGGATCCCCGCACGATTGGTCA
>PUNF01000129.1 GCA_003552525.1 Clostridia bacterium
AGCCGATGCGTTCATTCCCCCGAATGTCCTCCTCGTGCATGGCGCGGGCTTCCTCTAGCAAGAGGCTACGCAGGTCCCGGCCGGCGGTGACACCGTCCGACGCACGGCGTAGCTGACGACGAAGAGCCCAAGCCAGGTTCGCCGCCGTCGGTCGGGCGCGCTCGAGTAGGCCGGCTGCTTCGAACAACGCGTTCATCTGCTCCTGCACCTCGGCGTCCAACCCCCCACGTACGGTAGCGTTGCACTCCTCACCCGAGGCATCGTCCCCGGCCGGCAAGGCGAGAACCATGGCATAGGCGGCGGCCAACCCGATGGCCGGGGCACCGCGAATAACCATATCGGTAATCGCTCGGGCGACTTCTTCGGGGGTCTCGAGACACAACCACGACTCCGTCTTCGGGAGCGCCCTTTGATCGAGCATCATCAGACCTTCATCCGTCCAAAATAGCGGGGTAATCAACTGTACCCACACCCCCCAGGTTGATTCAGACACCGTGCATGATAGTCGGTATGAGCGGCCATCTCGATAATTTCGGCAGCGAAGAGGGCTTCTCGGGAATTGGCCCCCCAGGTGACGGCTCCGTGGCCACAAAGGAGAATGCCCCGAGGCTGTCGCGCGAGCGCACGCAGCGTCGCGTTCACCAGCTCCACACTGCCCGCGGCTAAGGCCGGGACGCGCGGTATCCCCGGATCGGGAAACAGTGCTGCGAAATCGGGCGAACATACGCTCGGCACCCAGGGGTCCAGCGTATCCATTATCGCCACCTGGGGCGTCCAGAGACCATGGAAATGGAGAATGGACCCCGCTTCCTTGATGCTACGATACACCGCCGCGTGAAGCGATGTTTCGAGGGAAGGTGTAGGACCAGCGGTGTGCTGGCCATCATGCTTCACCGTAGCCAGATGCTTCTCCTCAAGCCAACCCAGGGAGTATCCTGATCCGGATATCATGAACCCTTCCCCTGTGCGAACGCTCACGTTCCCGGCAGTTGCGGTCACCAGTCGCAGGGAATACGCAGTATGTGCCACATCCAGTAGACGGCCCACAGCTTCGGCAGTATCCATGACATCGCTCCCCTCGAAAAACAAAAAGCGGCTCGTCCACGGGGGACGAGCCGTCAAGGCCCGCGGTGCCACCCCAGTTGGTCTCTCGATGGAGAGACCCCCTCTGGCAGTGCTTGTCTTGTCGCTCCCGATCATGACGGGAGCACCTCCGGGGTGGATAATAGGTCCCTTGGCGCATCGACTTCGCAGCGACGTCGACTCTCTGGAGCACAGAAGACCTACGGCCCTTTCATTGGCTCATGTATCGAGTGCACTCATGATACCCCACGCGTCTCCGCTTCGCAATATCCTGCGCTATCATCACCACCGCGGGGAGGATCGGCATCACGTATGTGCAAGAACCTCTTGAATTGGAGGATGATCCTATGAGTATGTGCGCATGGTGTGAATCCTATGCATGCAGTGCGGGCCAGGATGATGACCGCAATCTACCGGTGCAGTGTCCCATACGATCCGGGCAGTGGCTGCCTCTGGCCCTGACACAGTACGAAGCGGAGACCAACCGGCATATTGCGCGTAGTGCTGCCGACGTGGAAACCAGCGGATACTGCAAATGGACACGCCTCGAGGAGGTCATGGAGTTCGCAAAACGCATGGAGTATCGGCGTATCGGCCTTGCCTTCTGTAGTGGGCTCAAGCACGAAGCACGCATCGTGGCGAATCTATTTGACGCCCGAGGATTCGAAACGGTGACGGCAACGTGCTCTTGCGGGGGTGTACATAAGGGGGATATCGGAATTCCCCCGGAGTCACGGTTTCGGACCGAGGGCTTCGAGGCGATGTGCAATCCCATCGGACAGGCCATGCTTATGAACGAAAAGAGTACTGACTTCAACGTGGTTCTGGGGTTATGCGTGGGGCATGACAGCCTCTTCTTCCGATACGCCGAGGCTCCTGCCACGGTACTTGCAGCCAAGGATCGGGTGCTCGCGCACAACCCCCTCGCGGCAGTATACCTGAAGAATAGCTATTACCGGCGGATTTATGGGTAACGCGCGAATTGCTGAGGCGTATTCACAGCCCATGCTCCCGTGGCCGGTTCCTACCGATACATTTCCACGGCGCGCCACAATTCATCGCGCTCGGGAGGTGACAACTCCATGCGAACCTCGCCACCACCAGGTAGGTTGCGCACCATGGCGAGATGTCCGTCCCCCGTGACTTTGCCGATAATCTTCACCGGCACATCGATGGCCGTGATGGCCGTTCGAACGGTCTCGGGTTCCGGTGTAGCGATCAGCAGTGCACCGCTGGAAATCAATCGCAGCGGGTCCAGTGACAGTGCTTTGCACAATGCCGACGTGGCTGCCGCCACGGGAATACAGTCTTCATAGAGAATCGCGCCCGTCCCGGACGCGGCTGCCATCTCGTAAACGGCACCGACGATACCACCTTCCGTGACGTCATGCATGGCACGAGCACCCGCGCGGGCTGCAGCCATCGCTTCCGGGACGACACTAATTTGAGCACCGATCGCCTCAGCATCGGCCATGGTTTCGTCATCAATATCTCGGTCGAGAAGGACTTCGCGAAAATCGGCTGCCAGAATAGCGGTACCTTCAACAGCCGCGCTCTTGGTCAGCAAAAGATGATCTCCCGGTTGCGCAGAAGAGCTAGTGATGGGCCAATACGGGAGGTCGGAGAGCGCCTTCCCCACCACGGTCGTACTCAGGATCGGTTGCGATACATGCGGAACGACCTCGGTGTGCCCACCGATGATCGCGACGTCTAATTCGCGCGCCGCATCATGGGCCTCTTCCATGATTCTTCGTAGGATAGCCTCGTCAGTCGACTCGGGGAGAATAATCGTGAGCAAGACGCCCACGGGCTCTCCCCCGCCTGCGGCTACATCGTTGCAGGAGATGAGGACCGCCAGGCGACCCGCCCCCGCTTCGGCGGCCGTTATGGGATCAGTGGACACCACCACCTGCGCCCCCCCTAGGTCGAGGACGCTCGCATCCTCGCCAAACGCAGCGGGAACCACCACTTCCTCCCGCTCGCTACCCAGGTGGCTGAGCACCATCCCGCGCAGTATTCTCGGGGATATCTTTCCAACCCGCACGGCACATCTCCCTTCCACCAATCAGCAACGTGGCTTACCCGTCCTCCTCGTCAGATTCGTCCGCGCTGTCGTGCGCTTCTTCGCCGTTTTCGCGGACCAACATATGCGCAACGGCTACCACCTTGTCATCCTCACCGGGGCGATTCACCATGACTCCCTGGGTATTGCGCCCGAGAACCGAGATGGAATCAACGGACGTACGGAGGATCACGCCTTTGCTGGTTACCAGCATGATCTCATTGCCCGGCTTTACGATCTTGGCGCCCACCACACAACCCGTTCTCGGCGTCATGCGAAGGGTCTTGAGTCCCTTCCCGCCCCGGCGCTGGGTGGTATATTCCTCGATCGGAGTACGCTTACCGAAGCCGCGTTCGGAGACAACGAGCACATCTGTACCGGACTCGACGACTTCCATACTCACCACGCGATCGTCATCATCCAAACGGATACCCATGACACCGCGGGCAGTCCGCCCCATCGGTCGCACATCCTCTTCGTCAAAGCGGATGGCCTGGCCATTTCGCGTGGCCAATAGCACTTCACGTCGACCGTCGGTGGGAGCCACTCCAATCAGGCTATCACCATCTCCAAGAGATATGGCAATCAGCCCACTGCGGCGGATCGAAGCATACTCCTGTAAAGCCGTCTTCTTCACGTATCCGGCTGAAGTCGACATGAACAGATAGCCGCCATCATCGAAATTCCGCACAGAGATCACGGCGTTTACGCGCTCCCCGGGCTCAATGGTGATCAGGTTGATGACCGGGGTGCCACGGGCCTTGCGGCTTCCCTCCGGGATCTCGTGTGCGCGTAAGGCGTACACCTTCCCACTGCTGGTGAAAAAGAGCAAATGACGGTGGGTGGTCGTGATGAAAAGCTGCTCGACGAAGTCACCTTCGCGCGTTCCCATGCCGAGAATGCCCTTGCCACCGCGTCGCTGTTTTCGATATGTGCTGACCGGCATGCGCTTAATGTATCCGTGATGGCTGAGCGTTACGACGATGTCCTCTTCCGCGACGAGATCCTCTATCTGCAGATCCCCTTCGCCGGAGAGGATCTTGGTCTGGCGGGGATCTCCATGCTCTTCCACCAGCTCCTCCAGCTCATCACGAATGACCTCGTACACCTTCTCTTCGTCGGCGAGGATCTCGCGGTACGAGGCGATGGTTTCGATGAGATCCTCGTGTTCCCCGGCGACCTTTTCGCGCTCGAGACCCGTCAGGCGCTGCAGGCGCATCTCCAGGATTGCCTGGGCCTGGCGCTCGGTCAGCTGGAACTCGTCCATGAGTCGTGTCCGCGCCAGCTCCACCGTTCGGCTGGCGCGAATGATATTGATCACACGATCAATGTCATCCAGCGCGGTGAGGAGTCCCTCGAGAATATGGGCCCGCTCTTCGGCTTTGCGCAGCAGATGACGGGTTCGCCGTTCGATGATTTCCCGCTGATGCTGCAGGTAATAGTAGATGATATCGCGCAGCGTCATCACCTTGGGGCGACCGTTCACCAGGGCCAACAAGATGATGCCGAAGGTGCTTTGTAGCGGCGTATGTTTATAGAGTTGGTTGAGCACGACATGCGGATTCCCGTTTCGGGAAAGTTCCACGACCACGCGCATTCCTTCGCGATCACTCTCGTCCCGAAGATCCGTTACCCCAGCCAGGACCTTATCGCGAACGAGCGCGGCAATCTTTTCAATCAACTTCGCCTTGTTCACCTGGTAGGGGATCTCCGTGATCACCAGGCGGCTCTTTTGGCCCGGCAGACTCTCGATCTGGGCCACCGCCCGCATGGTGATGATACCGCGCCCGGTCGTGTACGCATCCCGTATCGCCTCTCGACCAATAATCGTGGCCCCGGTGGGAAAATCCGGGCCGGGGATATGCCGCATCATCAACTCTTGGGAGCTGATGGAGGGCTCATCGATCATGGCGATGACGCCAGCCGCAACTTCCCGCAAGTTATGTGGGGGGATGTTGGTGGCCATACCCACGGCAATGCCGGATGACCCATTTACGAGGAGATTGGGGAAACGCGAGGGCAGTACCAACGGCTCCTCGAGGCTATCGTCGAAATTCTCACCGAAGTCGACGGTTTCCTTGTCCAAATCGGTCATCATGGCCAGCGCCAAGGGCGTCAACCGGGCTTCAGTATAGCGCATCGCCGCAGCGGAGTCCCCGTCAATGGAACCGAAGTTCCCATGACCATCAACCAGCGGATAGCGCATATTGAAGTCCTGTGCAAGTCGCACGATGGTATCATAGATCGCCTGATCTCCATGGGGATGGTACTTACCCATGACCTCACCAACAACCCGGGCGGACTTCAAATACGGTTTGTCGGGTCCAAGCCCCATGCTTCGCATCGCGTACAAGATGCGCCGGTGTACCGGCTTGAGGCCATCCCTTACATCTGGAAGGGCGCGATTCACGATCACACTCATCGCATAATCGATATAACTCTGCTTCATCTCATCGATCAATCCGATGTGTAATATCTTGCCGTGGGTGTACTCTGCCAAGTCCGCACCTCCATAGACCGGAAACTACAGGAAATCCTCTACACGACGGAGTATATCGTAATCCGTATTGGCCCCGGGGTGTTCACATCCCGGGCAAGCGTACCATGTACGCCAGCTTCAAGATGACAGCGCTTCCACCATTGCCATGGGTTCACGGCGGGGCCTTTGCCCCATCTCAACCGACCGGCAAGGCCTATACTACAGTATCCAGAAAACGCACATCATCGGCGTTCTCCTGGATGAACTCTCGACGCGGCTCTACGCGACTACCCATAAGAACCGTGAAGATCTCGTCGGCCTCAATGGTATCCTCCAGTGTCACCTGCAGGAGAGTTCGGGACTCGGGATTCATCGTGGTCTCCCACAGCTGATCCGGATTCATCTCGCCAAGCCCCTTGTACCGTTGCATGCTAATCCCCTTGCGCCCGTCACCGAGTTCGGCAAATACGCGATCCCGCTCAGTATCAGAATAGCAATAATATTCCTTCTTGCCGTGACGGATCAGATAGAGCGGTGGTTGCGCGATATACACGTATCCCGCCTCCACAAGCGGGCGCATGTACCGATAGAAGAATGTCAATAGAAGCGTACGAATGTGGGCCCCATCCACATCCGCATCGGTCATGATTATCGTCTTGTGGTACCGGGCGCGCTCGAGGTCGAAATCGTCCCCGATGCCCGTGCCCAGGGCGGTAATAATGGCCCGGATCTCGTTGTGATTTAGGATCCGGTCAAGACGCGCCTTTTCGACGTTGAGGATCTTCCCCCCGAGGGGCAAAACTGCCTGGAAGCGGCGATCCCGAGCCTGCTTGGCCGACCCGCCGGCCGAGTCACCCTCGACAATGAACAGCTCCGCCATGGCGGGATCCCTCACCGAGCAATCGGTCAGCTTCCCGGGCAGCGCCGTCACATCGAGTGCATTCTTGCGCCGAGTGAGTTCGCGGGCTTTCCGCGCAGCATCGCGTGCCCTGGACGCCTTGATACCCTTATCCACGAGTGCGCGTGCGTGCGTGGGATTTTCCTCGAGGAAGGTAGACAGTCCCTCGGCCACCACAGACTCCACGATCCCGCGTACTTCACTGTTACCAAGTCGCGTTTTCGTCTGACCTTCGAACTGCGGATCGGGCACCCGTACACTGAGCAGCGCGGTCATTCCCTCACGGATGTCTTCACCGGAAAGGTTGTTCTGGTTGTCCTTGAGCAACCCGTGGCGCCGAGCATAATCGTTGACCACCCTGGTGAGTGCCGACTTGAACCCGGATTCGTGGGTTCCACCTTCCCTGGTGGAAATGGTGTTGGCAAAAGAGTGAAGGCTTTCGACGTATCCGTCTGTCCACTGGATGGCGAGCTCGACCTCGGCACCATCGCGCTCTCCTTCGTGATATATCGGTTCGGGATGAATATTCCCCCTGTTCCGATTCAGGTATCGCACAAAGGACACGAGGCCACCATTAAACCGGAAGTAATTGCCCCGCCCGGTACGCTCATCGCGGAAATCAATGGCCACACCGCGTGTCAGGAATGCCAATTCCCGCAGGCGCCCAACCACGGTCTCCTGGCGAAAGTCCAGCGTCTCGAATACCTCTTCATCGGGACGGAAGGTGATGCGGGTTCCGGTTCGATCCGTATCGCCCACGCGCTCCACGTCGGTGACGGGAATACCGCGGCGGAACTTCTGGACGTGTACACCACCGTTGAGATGAACCCGCGCTGTAAGCCATTCCGATAGTGCGTTGACGACCGAAACGCCCACACCATGGAGGCCTCCACTGACCTTGTATCCTTCGTCGGCGAACTTCGCACCGGCGTGCAGTACCGTGAGCACGACTTCGAGTGCCGGACGCTGGAGCTTGGGGTGAATCCCGACGGGAATTCCCCGTCCATTATCCGTAACCGTTACGCTGGCGTCCTCGTGAATGATGACCTCGATCAGGTCACAGTACCCAGCCAGTGCCTCGTCGATGGCATTATCCACGACTTCGTTGATCAGATGGTGAAGGCCGGTAGGACCCGTGGAGCCGATATACATGCCCGGTCGTCGCCGCACTGCTTCAAGACCTTCGAGCACTTCGATGGTCGTTTCATCGTATTCCAGCCCGCGCTCCTCTATCATGGAGCGTAAGCGCCGATCTTCACCGTTTTCTGGTATCTTGGCCACCATCACACCTCCACGTCGCACATCCACAGATCGTGAAACGCTGTTCCACGTAACAATTTCGGGTAATTTGGAAAAGAAATGTCGCGGGAAAACGAGAACCGGACACCCCCACGATTATATCACTACCCACCGAACACATGGCAGGGTGGTATCCCCTATTGGTCCCTTGCCACCCTCGTGCCCGATAGGGCATTTATCTCACCCAAAAGCGTGCGAACACGGCGGGCAATTTCATCCCGAACACGCCGAAACTCTTGCAGCACTTGCTCATCATCTCCCACTGCCGAGGCCGGATCGGGCAATTCCCAGTGGCGTCTTTCCACCGCCGGCGGCGTGACAGGACAGCGTTCGCGTGCATCTCCACATAGCGTGATCACGAGGTCGGACTCTGTGAGATCCTCGTAGTCCATGCGTTTTGATTCCGCATCGGAAAGGTCGATGCCAATTTCCTCCATCACCGCTATGGTCAGCGGATGTACGCCGGCGGGGTCCACACCACTACTTTGCACCGTAACGCGCGCGGGGTCGGCAAAGTTGCGAAGTAAGTACTCGGCCATCTGGCTACGGCATGAGTTTCCGGTACATACGAAGTCGATTCTGACCGGACAACGCTTTTTCAGGGGTGCCTCCCGCTTGGGGATGCGATCCGGACAATTGCTAAAGGGCTCCTCCAGCACCTGCCGGAGCCGCGCGCGATCCTCCCGCGTCTGCACATCTTCACCGAGGGGACAAAAGAGCAGGTCGCGGACCCGCTCCCACGCCTCGAGAAGTACGGGACCTTCCACCTGGTAGAATACCCAGTTCCCTTCTCGGCGGGCAGTGAGAAGCTCCGCCTCCCGAAGCACGGTCAACTGCTGCGAAATTGCAGGCTGCGAGATACCAAGTATATGCTCCAGTTCGCAGACACAAATCTCCTCGGTCAGCAGTAGCCGCACGAGACGAAGCCTGGTCTTACTACCAAGGGCTCGTAGAATCTTTAGCTCCCGATCCAAGATCCACACTCCAATCCACACATTTGCCCGGGAAAGCGGGCGCGGTCTTGCCACCAGCACGGGTCTTCATCAAGGCAGCCGACGTCGAGGCTTGTTTGCGCGTGCCATCACGTTGGCCCGGTGTTGTAGGGTTACGCTGGTAATCGGTGAGAGCAGGATCTCATCACGACATATGATGACAGACCGGATCTCACGATATTCTCCGTCCTCTTTCATTTGGATGCGTCGGACGTTTCCCGCGTCATCCGCTTCCCGGAGCAGGTCCCGGTTCTCCTGGCAGCTCTGCCAGCAGTCGATGTCGCATATTGACACGATATCGTTGGCCTTGAGAACTTCGTCCCAGCCCACGTGAAGATACATACTAACCCTTCTTCCCGTCTCCCGCGCTGCGAGAGAAAAACAACGATGCCGCTTCCACCCCGATTAACTGACCCACGCGATGTGAATCCAGTGGTGGGCATGCGGTCTCATAACTGGCCATCAGTATCTGTAGGACACGTTTACGAAAGTCCGGTTGCGGCGCGAAGCCTTCTTGGGCACGCCTCACCGATTCGTGCACGCGCGCGAACCAATACTCTATTCGTTCCTTCTTCACACGATAGCACTGTTCCTTGTCCAAGCCGACCCGTCGATGCAGTTCGTGCGTATCGACCCAGGGCAACTCCTCGATCATCTGCCGCACGTGATTCCGCGCATCCTCCTGAAAAAGGCGGGCGCAGTGCGGACAGACATGCTCACCGGTCCCGAGTACAACACCCATTTCGGCGCGATAATACTCACCACAATCGTGGCACCGCGGGCATCCGGCTGTTTGAAAACTAGCCTTACGGTGTCGATGCGCATCCTGAATATCCTGCAGGATCTCCCGCGCCTCGCGATCCCGCGATGGACGCGAGTGCACATGAGGACGTGCATTGGATACGGAAGTCTTCGACACATTCTGCGCATGGAAGCGGTTGGGTACGCTTCCTATCACCTTTACGCGAAGATCACGTATCACGCCTTTGCCCACTTCCTGGGCAGTACGACGGAGCAGTTCATCCTGGAAGGATTGCAGCTCTTGCGCCCATGCCGAGCCACGTGCTCCAAGAACCAGCGTCTGTCCACGCACCTCCAGCGGTACGACGTATTGCGCCAACTTCGAACCCGCAATGCTCTCCCACCGGGCAAAGACCTGTTGATGCGCCAGTTCCCGCCGTAGCCCGGGTCGCCGACGAATCAATCTCTTTAGGATCTCATCCAGCCGTTGTTCCGTCACCCGGTATCACCCGACCATCCTCCACGCGCCAGACTGTCGGTCGCGTGCGTTGGAAAATGGTGTCATCGATCTCCGTAGTCGTAATCAG
>PUNF01000070.1 GCA_003552525.1 Clostridia bacterium
AACAACGGCGATACGAGAAGCAACTGGAATACCTCAGCCTCTACGATGACCTGACCGGACTTCGTAATCGGGCCCATTTCGAATCCGTGTTGGGGGAATTGGACAAGAACGGGGAATACCCCATCAGTATCATCGTGCTGGATCTCGATGGGCTGAAGCTCATCAACGACACCCTGGGACACGAGCGTGGAGACGATATGCTGATGCGAACAGCCCACCTGATCAACCGATCGGTGCGCGAGTCCGACGTGGTCGCACGCGTGGGCGGAGATGAATTCGCCATCATCCTCCCCGGCACGGACAATACGTCGGCCGAGGCCATCATTGCACGGATCCGTGACACGGTAGGAAGGCATAACATAGACAGACCCGAGCTCCCCGTCAGCATATCCATTGGTATGGCAACCTGCAGGATGCCGGATGACTCCCTCGTGGAAGCACATGTCGAGGCCGATGACCTCATGTATCGCGATAAGCTCCACCAAAGCGCGAGTGCACGAAGCCAAATCGTGGATGCACTTCTGGTCACACTGGCAGAGCGGGATTATATCACCGAGGGACACGCCCGTAGGATCTGGCAATTGTCCCGGGAAATCGGGGAACGGATGGGGCTAGAATCCTACAGGATGTCAAACCTGGCACTTCTGTCCCACGTCCACGATCTTGGCAAAGTGAGTACGCCGGATCGGATCCTCAATAAGCCCGGGCCTCTCACCCCACGCGAATGGGGCATCATGCGACAGCACACGGAGGTGGGCTACCGGATTGCTTCCTCGTCACCCGACCTCGCCCACATTGCCGACCTCATCTTGCAACACCACGAGCAATGGGGTGGTGACGGGTATCCCCTGGGCACATCCGGACCGGCGATCCCGATCGAATGTCGCATCGTGGCCGTGGTAGATGCCTATGATGCCATGGTGCACGATCGGCCGTATCGGCCGGCTATGACACACGCGGAGGCAGTGGCCGAGATACAACGAAACACCGGGGCCCAATTCGACCCCCACGTCGTCGAGGTGTTTATTGAAGTGTTGAAATGATGGCCGAAGGGATATGCACACGGCTATGCCTGATCATTACGCGGGGTCTCCCATGTTCTGTAGGCCCCGTTTTGCCCTCCAGAATGTCAATGGACTGGAAATGATGCGTCCGACCCCTCGATACGCCGACATCGCAGGGCGCCATCACCTGGCCAGAATCGAACGTGGGCGGTGCTGACGCTGAGGGCCCGGGCCAGCTCAGGGACAAAGTGACACCCTTCTCGAGGCCCGGCAGCCGTGACAAACGCCCCCGATATGGTATGATTACCGTGAGCATCACCACGGCACGCGGTGATGCTCACATAATTCAAATTCTCCGAGTCTCCGTTCCTACAGCCTGCTCGCTTGGCGAAGGCCAGGGATCGTAGACCGGCAGGGTTCACGCGGGAAACCCGTGGGCCTCCCGCGTTCGGAAAGGAGAATGGTCGTTTTATCCCATCCGTACGCCATCTTCCCCGGGAGGTGGCTTTTTCCGTTCGCATCACCGCGCAATGATCGACCTGCTGATGACGAGAGCATCAGCAGGTACGGGCATGCCCATGCCCGCTATTCAAAGCAGCTTCGCGAGGAGGCGAATGCAAGTGAAGGCCATATTCCCAATGGCAGTAATCCTCATCATCGCACTCATGTTGGGTGCATGCGGACAGGCCTCTGACCCACCGGAAACCGAAGAACCCGATCCCACACCGGACCCCTGGCTCGACGAGATTATCACCGTGGTGGACCCGTCCGGGGCAATACATGATTTCACCATCGCCGATCTTCGCGAGCTGGAGCCGGTAACCGAGGAGATTACCCGCGAACGCGATGAGGGCACGGAGCAGTACGAGGTTACCGGGGTACTCCTGGAGACGCTGGCCCTCGGGCTGGGTATCAACCGGGAGTCGATCCAAGCGATGACACTGACGGCCGGAGATGGCTATGCCGTAAATGTTCCTCCAGAGGTATTAGGCGCGCATCGCGTGATATTTGCCTACGAGATCGAAGGCGAGCCCCTGTTCGAGGGAACCGCGCCGTTGCGGGCTTTCATACCCGACAGTGAAGCCATGTATTGGGTCAAAAACCTCACGGAGATCGCGCTGCAGGTCGCACCGGAAGCAGACATACAGGCGAGTGAGGCAATCTTCTTTCTCGAGACGATCTTCGCCCATGCCGAGCCCAAACCGTATGGTGATGATGACGAAGCGATCCCCACAACCAACCTGTTAGAGTACGCCGGTGACGGTGATCCCATCCTTATGTTCGCCGCCGACGGGTTCGAGAAGATCGAACAGCGCGACGTCTTCGCCGACGCGTTCATCGTGGTCTCGGGAGACACAGCCCCGGCTTTTCGCGGACCAGACCTTCCTCCTGGTATGCATGTGCGTGACCTCGTGTGGATTCAGGTGGGAGATACTTCCTTCTATTCCGCAAAGCGTGGTCCCGCAGTCTGGGATACCACCACATCCGGGGATCAAACCGGTGTATCACTGTCGCTCCTAGCAGAAGCGTTGCAGCTGGCTCCCGCCGAAGCGTACGCACTAAAGGCCGCCGACGGCTACTCTGTGGAGGTTGCTGCCGAGGATCTCGATCGCGGTGTCGTCTACATCCGTGAATCCGGTGAGGTTGCCGTAGCGTTTGACGATTTACCCCGACGCGCCGATATCAAGGATCTGCTGAGCATGAAGGTCGGTACAGGTGGTGAGATCATAACCTCCGAGAAAGATGAGGAGGCGCCTCCAAGTGAGGGCGAGGATGAAGAAGATGAGCCTGCCGATGCGACTGAGCCAGCAGCCGAAGAGCCCGCGGAGATCGATGATCCCTGGTTAGACGAAAACATCACAGTCGTCAGTCTCGACGGGGAGACCCACGAGTTCACGTTGGCCGCAATTCGCCAGATGAAAGCCACCAGCGAAGAAATCACCCGGGAAACCGATTCGGGCGTGGAGGAATTCACGGTCACAGGCGTGTTACTCGAGACCCTGTGTCAGCACCTCGGGGTGGACCCCGCCCGTATAAAGGGGATGACCTTTGAAGCAGGTGATGGTTACAGAGTCGATGTACCCGATCACATCATTGCCGATCACGCCGTGATCTTCGCCTACGAAATCGATGGTGAATCCCTGGTAGAGAGAAGTGCTCCGCTCAGGGCCTATTTGCGCGGCAGCGAAAGCATGTATTGGGTCAGGAACCTGGTCCGAATCGAATTATCCGAGGGGGGATAAAAGATCGGCACCACCAAAACTCTCAAGCCGGGCAGCGCTTGGGCCGGCTTCTTATCTCGGCGGCCAAAGACCGTGCCCGGCCTTTACGTATCACGCCCGCCGACGACATGTATATCGCATGCGGAGCGAATCAATCCGCATTTGGGAGGCGGCAGCGCACGCACCGCGAAAGTATCATTGGCGCTCGCAAGGCCAGCGGATTGCACGATTTGGGATTGCTCCTCGATGTCGACCGGGAAGTATTCGATCCGGCACTGTATGTAGCAGAGGGCAACGCGCTCCACCGCCATGTCGGCCATAACGTGCCTCACCGCGAGATACGGACCGGGGCTACATGAACCCGACCATGAATGAGTCGATAGGGGGTCGAATGGCGCAAGACCTCCTTCGAACCCCCACGCGTCATGTCCGGCCGTCTCGCCAGTGTGAGTCGGCTTGCTTGACCACCAAGGATACAACTGCACACAGGGCAACCACGCCAAATATGTGTACCCGGTACCGTTCGCTGAAGGGGGGGAGCATCGATGAAAATGAAACTCGTCGGCGGAGTCCTTGTCTTGATACTCCTGGTAGTGCTTGCGTACACGGTTATGCAAGACAATCCGGATCCTCTTGCCTACCAGCGAGACGCCGAGATCCGCATTGTGGTCGAAGGTGAACGCGAGCACACCGTAGACTTTGACATGATCATGGATGTAAAAGAGCACCAATTCACAGTCGATCGCCAGGACGACGATCACACGTACACCGGGGTCCTCATTGGCACGATACTCGAAGCAGTCGACGCGGATGTGCAAGGTGCGGAACAGTTCGTCGCGAAGGCCACCGACGGATACACGGTTGCCATACCCGCAAGCGAATTCGTGGGGGGTGACACGGTGTTTCTCGTCTACAAGATCAATGATGCGCCGCTCTCCCCTGCGGGAGAAGGCGGATCCGGACCTTACCGCTTGGTGGTGAAGGATGATGAATTCGGACAGCGATGGGTGAAGCACCTCGCGGAGATTCTCGTACGCTGAAGCACACCAATAGTCGTCCCACGGCCCGCGGGGCATACAGACTTATGGTGCACGCTCTGCTCCGTGTATGCCCACTGCTCGGGCCCTGTAGCCTCAGCTGCGGAGCCCGTGGAAGTACGTAACCACGCGACAGCCGTGCGTGAAGGTGCGCGGGACACCCCAGTCAACCCGGAACACGGCCCGGGTAATGTACAACGGTTGTGCATGCCGCGGCAGCGACGAGACCCTGCGGGATAAGGATGCGATCCTGGGAAGATCCATTGCGGAAAACGATTTCTAGTTTCGTGGTTTCGCTGTGGGTTGTCACGCGCAATGGGATCGCGACACCACCCTCGGGTCGTTTCTGTTGTATACCCGATCACGTGTTTACCCCGGAGCCGTGAACCTTGAGATGTACGCCGCCCACCGTACCAGCATCGGAAGATTCACGCGAGAACGTTTCGGACGCTGTTCGATACGAACCCCCGTGATAATACGATGGGGGATTCGGCGTCCCGGCCCAACCGACGGAGCGACGAGTGGGCCGGGACGCGCGCGGATCTAACCCCGGCTCTTGGCGGGCAGAGCGCTCTCTAGGCGCCTATAGAGCCATGGCGCGATGATGAGGGCCAGGATCCATTCGGGTACGATATAGCTGCCATTATAGACCAGGCTATAAAGGAACACGGGCGTACCCTCCGGAGCAAACGCGGCAAAAAAGGTCGCGCCCACGGCGAAATGGCAAAGGAATCGCAGGGCAAACCCTACCGTGATTCCAAGGTATCGTTTCCCCGTGAGAAACCCCGCCGATCCCAGCAGGGCAAAAGCCATCGGATAGTCGAGAATAAACTGCAACCAATGCATGACATAAGCATCCATCACCAGCCGGATAACACCAAGCGTCACACCGGCAGTGAGGCCGGCCTTTCCTCCCCAGCGAAAAGCGATGATGAGTAGGGGTACAGCCATCAGCGTAACCGAGCCTCCCTGCGGCATGCGAAACAGGCGAAACTGGCTTAGCACGACGGCAATGGCGACGGCCATGGCGATCTCCACTAGCATACGCAACCTACGGCTGTCCAAGGTCATTCCCCTTTCCAACAGGAGTGCCTCGGGACCACAAAATAGATCCGCCGCAGGAAGACGGCGGATCCGAGAGATAGGTGCCTTCCCTGCGCTAGTATTACCTAGATCAGGTACCAGGGGTCGGAAGTATCTACTTCCCTCTCAGCTTTGTGCTCCCCCAAGCGTATCCTCATGATTTGTACCCCCATCCTAGCATAATGACCCGTGCAAGCAAAGGACACGGATTGCAGGATCCATTGGTTCTAGCGCCAAAGGAATGGGGGAACTCCCGTTTTCACGCCAGGGCTGCTCGAAAGGAGTCCCGTGTATGCGCAACCTTGATGCTTTGCCCCACGACGCCACCGTCGCCATCACACGTGCAACAGGTGCCCTGCGCACCGATATCGACCGCACCATACAAACCCTAGGTGGACTCGAAGCCCTCTTTGCCCCCGGTGACCGCATCCTGATCAAACCCAATATCAATAGTCCACTGGAATCCCCCGCCGGGGTCGACATCGCCTTCCTGGCCTCGTTCATCGACTACCTTCGGGAAAGCGGATACCACCGAATCGCCGTGGCGGAGTCGTCGGGTCGGACATGGGCCCCTACGGACGATGTGGTCCGAAGGAAAGGACTCCTCCCCCACCTTGTGGATCGCGATGTTCCCTTCTTTGCCCTGGATGATATGGCGTGGCGAAAAGTCCAAACCGGGGGTGACGCCCTTCCCGAGGTACACATACCCCGCCTACTGGAAGATTTCGACCGATTGATCTTCCTCCCCAGCCTCAAGACCCACGGGAACACGGGGTACACCCTCACCATCAAACTTGCCATGGGCCTGACGCCGCTTTCTGACCGAGGGAAGTTCCATGCAGCCGGGGTTGCCCATGCCATCGCCGATCTCGCCCGGATTCTCGTTCCCGACTTCGCGTTCATCGATGGGCGTCGGGCATTCATCGACGGCGGTCCGGATTATGGGACCACGGCAGAGCCCGGGGTCTTTTTGGCCTCGACACACCCCATCGCCCTGGATATCGAAGCGGTCCGAATCCTCCTCCAGTACGGAGCGGGACCCCACATCGGGGCCACCGACCCTCGGTCGACGGGCACCATGATGGCATTGTCGGATTCTCTTCCGGATGGGATCACCGTCCACTGGGCCTGTGATTGAAAAGAGAATCGCTTGGGAAGGAGCAGGAAAGTGGGCTTCATCATCGAGGATCACGAAGTGCGCTCGGCGCTCAACTGGGATCTTGTCCTGGACAGCGCACGCCGGGTCTTCCGTGCGCAGGAGGAAGGGCGTGTCTTCCTTACCGATCCACGCATACAGCGTTTGCGCCTTCCCACGGCGTCATCTCATGCGACCGCGGGATACCGCATCAAGGGCGCGGTCTTCACCGCCGAGCAAATCGCGGGGGTTCGCATCGCGGGAAGCATCATCTTGAGCCGCTGGCCGGAAATGGAATTTCTCGGGGTCGTGGAGGAGCGGACGGGCTATACGCACCGGGTCGGCGCGGTAACCGCGGTTGCGCTCGAAATGTTTGGCCAGGAGTGCTTCGCAGGGCTTTGCCTTTTCGGGGCGGGTCGGTTGGCCACGACGACCCTTGAGGCGCTCTTGCACCGCTACGATGTTGGCCCCATCCGCGTCATTGCGCGAAGTGCCAAAAGTGCCCATTGCTTCGTCGAGAGCTTCCGCGGAAGGGAACTCGATGTCGCCGTCGGCATCGATGTTCGAGAAGCCGTTCGATCCGCCGAGTTAATCGTGACCATGACCAATGCAGATGAAGTATTGCTGCACCACGATTGGGTGCGCCCCGATCACATCATCGTGTCCATGGGTGGCGGACAGGAACTGGACCTTGCCCTGCTCGAGCACAATGGCGCCCTCATCGTCGACGACCTCGAGGGCTGCCTGGAGTCCGGGGATTTACAGCGGCTGGACCAGGCCGACCGTTACCATCCCGCGCTTGTAAGCGGCAGCATCTTCGAATATCTCGGGTGCGCAGCGCGGGCGGAACACCACATAGCCCGGCCGACCGTCCTGATTCCCCGGGGGATGGCGTCCATGGACGTGATGCAAGCGATCGAGATCGCCAAGACCCTCGGATATATCCCGACCAGGGGGCAATAGGGGGTTGCCTAGCCCCGGAATGCCAGCGCGCGGGCGGGGTTCTCCCGCATGATGACCTCGATCTCCTGGTCGGAGAAGTGGGCAACCCTTCGGAGCCTCTCGAAGAAACGGTCGAACAGGTACGTGTAACCGTGGCCACCCCGTTCTCGATAAAGCTCCGCCTTTCTGCATCGATCGGTACCCAGCAGCAGGCGATCGAGATATCCCCGATCGCGCATCTCGGCCAGAAGTAGGGCCCGAGTATCGTCGAGGAGCCAGTGCTCTTTCCCAATCACGTCGAATTGCACGTAACAACCCGCCGCGGCCAGGGCATCGAGTACACCGATATCCGGGCGCTCGTCCACGTGGCCCACGATCAGGCGGTGCGCGGGTACCCCCTCCTGCGCGAATATCTTCAGATGCGCGAGCCCGTGGGTTCCCCCGGGGATCTCCAGGCGGGTCCCACCATCCGTATGGGTGGTCATGACCAGGCCCGTCCGCAGGATGGCCCGGCAGACGGCGCGTAGAGCCTTCGCTTCCGCCCGCTCAATACGCGCCCGCGTAATGGCAGACTTAAACAACCCAACTGCAACGCCACTCGCTCCATCCGCCGCGCAAGTCTCCTGTACGAGCCGGTCGGCAATACCGCGGATGCTCTCGGAATCCACCCACTCGGGAATGGTCGATTCAACGTAAAACCCGCCCGCCGCGACGATGTGTACCCCCGATGTGCTTGATAACCACCGCAGGGTGGCCGGATCCGGTCGCCAGTGGTTGGTGGTGACGTCCACCAACGCATCTCCCCCCGCGGCCCGAAAGGCGCGAAGCTCCGCCAACATGCGCTCCGGCTCATCGTACAGCATGGTATCGTGGGGATCGCGGCGCACGGTAGAATCCAGCCATTTGCGCGCGCCCATCCGGTAATCACACCATACGTGTTCATGCGCCTGGCAGAACCCCAAGTCCCCGGGATCGATGTCTCCGTTTACCGTCCGAATGATAGCCATTTCTAGCCCACGATCCTCTCTTGGCACCCAACGCCACAAAAGGCGATGCGGTGGCGACCCCATGGTGGAGATGCGTTCGACCAGCAACTCCGTCTATTTTATCACGATCCGGTTCACTCCATCGTTGTTCACCACGCGATCCCCAGGGACGATGGGCATGTTTTTGCGAAGCCGACCCTCGGGTATACTGGTGGCATGTTGATATGATCAAATCCGTGACCAGGTGTCCACGCGCACGGTACTCCCTGGCGATGAAGGGCTGCAGATCATGGGCGATAGGCCAAAATCTCAGGACGACGTCCAAAACCGAGGGGCTCCCGGATCGGCTCGGCTCGGAGAGATCCTCGGGGCCGGACTGCGCATGGGTCTCGTCGCCTTCGGTGGACCCGTCGCACACGTCGCATTGATGGAATCGGATATCGTGCACCGGCGGGGCTGGTTGGATCGAGGGCATTTTATGGACCTCCTCGCGCTCACCAACCTCGTACCGGGACCCAATTCCACCCAGATGATTATGCACGTCGGTTTCGTCCGCGGGGGTGACCTTGGCACATGGATCGCGGGCTCGGCATTCATCGTACCCGCCTTCTTACTGACTCTCGCGATCAGTGTCGTGTACGTACATCTTGGCACACTTCCCGTGGTCGAATCATTATTTTACGGAATGAAGCCCGTCATCGTCGCCCTGATCCTCACGGCCCTCGTGCGCATGGCACAAAAAGATCTTCGCCACCCACAAGCAATCGCCATTTTTGTCCTGGCCACGATAGCGGCGGCAATGGGCGTAGCCGAATTGCTCGTCATGGGCATTGCGGCGTCATGGGGACTGGTTCGCACGATCCGCTCCAACCTCATCCCTGCCTTGCTTCCGCTGGTGGCGCCCCTGGCGCACACAGATATGGCGGTGGTACACCCTACATCCCTGGGCCTACTATTCCTTCGGTTCGGTGCAACCCTCTATGGTAGCGGCTACCTCCTAATCGCTTTCATCCAGAATGACTTAGTCTATCGGCTCGGGTGGCTCACCAATCAACAACTGCTGGATGCGATCGCTATCGGGCAAATGACACCGGGACCGATTTTGACGACCGCCACCGCCGTGGGATATATCGTCCTCGGCCTCCCGGGGGCAATCCTCGCGACCACGGCGATCTTCCTGCCGTCCTTTTTCCTGGTGATGGCTGTGGGACGCTGGATGGATCGCCTTCGCGAGTCAGAAATCGCCCGCGGGATCCTCGACGCGGTTCTTCCGGCTGTTTTGGGAGTCATCCTCGTGGTCGGGTATCGGCTGGCCGTCGATGCGCTGGTCGATCCGTTTTCGACCGCCATGGCCCTCGCCGCCGTGGTGGCACTGTGGCGCTGGAAGATAGACGCCCTACTACTGATCCTCGCCGCGGGCCCCATTGGGTTCTTGTGGATGGCCTGGATGGGATCGTAACCGGCGGAAGGACCCTTATGCCATTCAAAACCGGCTGGACCAGCTGGTCACCTGGTTCTTGCCTTCTTCCTTTGATGAACGCAACGCACGATCGGCATGCTCGAAGAGCTCCCGGAAACTCTCCATTCCTTCTGTGCGGAATGCGACGCCAAAGCTCGCGGTAACGTGCACCTCCGAGTCCCCGAGGACTACGGGATGATCGCAAACCACGCGGCGCAATCGTTCGGCGACCTTGGAAGCCACCTGTTCGTCCGCCC
>PUNF01000043.1 GCA_003552525.1 Clostridia bacterium
GCTTGGACGGGCGGGTGCGAGTGCAGGGTTCCGCGGGCAAATTGGGCAGAACTCCGCCCTTCCACATGCGGTGAATATCAATGCGGTCATGCAGGAAGGGGATGGGCTCGTGACCGGCGCCAGCGCCGGCGTGGGGGGCTACGGTAGTGAACTGGAGCGTACGATGTTCCTCGGGGCTCCCTCTGCCCAGCAACGCGAGTATTTCGAGTACATGCTGCAGATGCAGGATGCGGCCTTTGCAGCCATCCGCCCCGGCGAGCCCTGTTCCCGTGTTGATGCCGCCGTGATGCGCCTGTTCGAAAAGTACGACCTGGCAGACTATTGGCGCCACCACACCGGGCACGCCCTTGGACTATTGGGTCACGAAGCCCCGTTTTTCGATATCGGAGACGACACGTTGATGCGACCCGGCATGGTGTTCAGCGTGGAGCCCGGTATTTACGTGCCCGGGATCGGCGGATTCCGCCATTCTGATACGGTGGTCGTGACGGAAACGGGTATGGACTTGCTCACGTATTACCCACGGGACATCGATAGCCTCACGATGCCCATTCGCGACTAGTTACGCGATCGCGCCCTTCCCGCCGCTTCGGTACAGGCGCAAGGTGGCGGGGCTGCGGGCAGGGCGGACGGGCCGGTGGTCGAAGTACCGGGTGGACGGCTTGTCGCCATGAGAGCCCCGGCAGCGCTAATCCGGTGTGTGCCCTGCCGGTCTTATGCGTCGGTGTCCATTTCCTCCTGCAACTGTACCAGTGTATCGACGGCCCTGCGCAGATGGGGGATGACGATGGAACCCCCGACCACCAATGCGACAGAGAAGACTTCGAACAGCTCTTCTTCACTGACGCCCAGCCGGTGGCATTGCAGCAGATGATACGTGATACAATCATCGCAGCGAAGAACCATCGAGGCGGCGAGTCCCAACATTTCCTTGGTTTTCTTGTCAATTCTCCCGGGTTCATACGCACGTTGGTCGAGGGCGAAGAAGCGTTTCATGGTGCGGTCCCCGCGTTCGGAGATGATGTGATTGAGTCGTCGCCGGAAAGATTCGAAATCCTGTATCGTTCCCATCGGTGATCACTCCCGTGAATGACATTGTATTCAGTTTAACCCGCTGAGCGCCAAGTGAGCCATTCCGGTAGACATCGCCGCTTGCTTTTGGAGACAATGGGGTTGGAACCCAATCGGAGGAGGACTCCGCGTGATCATTAAGGCGAAGGTGCACGGACACGTCGTATCATTGGTACCCGAGAAACAGGACCGCTTCGAGGTTACACTCGAAGAGCCGGTGACGGTCCGGGCCTTTATACGCGACCACATCGGTGTGAACCCCATGGTCTTTGGTGCAGTCGTCGTAAATGGCACGACTCGCCGACTCGATCACGTACTCGATCAGGATTCCGAACTGTTGCTATTGTCACCGATAGCCGGTGGATAGCCAGCTTCCCCAATACGGGATTTGAAAGGTGTTGGTCCAATATGCCAGACGGCGGAAACTTCCTGCTGAGCCTGTGGCCATGGCTCCTATTGCTGGGATTGATCTACTTCATGATGATCCGCCCCCAACAAAAGCGTGAGAAGGAGCGGCGGGAGATGCTCTCTTCGCTTCGCGTCGGCGACGACGTCGTGACCATTGGTGGGATCCACGGAAAGATAACCGCCCTGCGCGAGAACGTCATCTGGTTGCAGGTGACCGAGGACCTCGAAATGCAGTTTAGCAGGATGGCCGTAGCATCCAAGGAGCGGCCAGGGGACGAAGAGCAATCCGCGCAGGAACCAGAGATGTCGCAATAGGGTCTTTACCCCGAACGGTGGCAGGGCTATAATGGACCTGATGCTGGTTCCATTAGTCCAATATGGATCCAGACGACCGTAGTCGGGAGGAGGCCTGCAATGACACTGCGCGTGGACCGCAAGAATGGCGTCCCCCTGTACGTACAGTTGCGGAATCAGATGGCGGACCTGATCAACTCCGGTCTTTGGCGAAGGGGATTCAAGTTGCCCCCGGAACGACAGCTCGCCGATGTACTCGGGGTAAGCCGGAACACGATCAGCTTGGCCTATAAGGGATTGGCAGACCGCGGCCTGGTGACTTCACAGCAGGGCCGCGGTACTTTTGTGCAGCGCAGCGACGTCCTCGAGCATGGATCGGACCATGATGATGCGGAGGCCCGGCTTCATGTGCTCGTCGACGAGTTGCTCGATGAGGTCACCGAACATGGCTTGGACCTTACGGCGGTGGAGCGAATCTTCCAAAGCCGCCTTGAGGCGCGCCGAAGCCTCCTCGCGGGTATCGATGTGGCTTTCGTGGAGTGCAACTCGGAGCAACTGGACTTTTTCACCCGCTCCCTCGAGCTCGGCGCCGGTGTCCGCGTCTTACCCGTTATGATCGATGACTTGCTCGATGATACCAAGGGACTCCAAGAGAAATTGCCCAAGATGGACCTGGTGGTAACCACGTTCTTCCACCTCGAGCAGGTTCGGGAGCTGCTCGGGGAACACGTGGAAGTACTCGGAATTGCACTCGATCCCGAAGTCGAGACCATGGTCAGATTGGCGCAGCTTCCCGAGGATCGTCCGGTTGCGCTGGTGTGCATATCCGAGATTTTTGCGGAACGTGTGCAGAAATCTTTGGAGCAGTCCGGTTTGGGTTACCTGGATACGCGCATCGAGCTTTCCCGTGATCACCACACGCTGGCCAGATCACTCGAGGGTGCGGCCGCCGCTATCGTATCCCCGGGCCGTCGCCGCGATGTCGAAACCCTTCGTCCCGACCACCTGCCCATCATTGAATTCATATACAAGCCCGACACGGGTTCGGTGAATGTCCTACAACGAAGATTACTGGAAAGACACCGCAATCGAGGAGGGGATCATATTGTCGTCGAGTGAGGTTCGTGCCGAGGACCCCGTAGTTGTCGATCGTCACTTGTGTAAAGCCTGCGGCATCTGCATCGCATTCTGTCCCAAGAGTGTGCTGGGGGCAGACGGCGATGGTATCGCCATCGTCGAACGTCCCGACGAATGCATACGCTGCCGGATGTGCGAATTCCGCTGTCCGGATTTCGCCATCGTGGTGAGGAGTGAAGAGGATGAGTGAATCCGGCCGACGCCTCATGCAGGGAAACGAGGCAGTCGTCGAGGCGTCGCTGGTGGCTGGCTGCCGCTTCTTCGCCGGTTATCCGATTACGCCATCTACCGAGATCGCCGAACTTCTCGCAAGTAGGCTCCCCCAAGTAGGGGGAAGGTTCATCCAGATGGAGGATGAGATTGCCAGCATGGGCGCCGCCATCGGCGCATCCCTCGCCGGAACGAAGGCGATGACGGCAACATCCGGACCGGGATTCTCGCTGAAGCAGGAAAACCTCGGGTTCGCTGCGCTCACGGAAGTACCGGTGGTCGTGGTCGATGTGCAGCGCATGGGCCCGAGCACCGGCATGCCGACGGCTCCTTCCCAGGGGGATATTATGCAGGCCCGGTGGGGGACGCATGGTGACCATCCGATCGTCGCGTTGTGTCCCGCATCCGTGGGAGAAACCTACGCGGCTACCATTCGCGCCTTCAACATTTCCGAGGCCCTTCGCGTGCCGGTCGTGCTGTTGTTGGACGAGGTGATCGGGCACATGCGGGAGGGCGTTGCTATGGCCGATGCCCAGAACGTCGAGATTATCGACCGTAAGGGTCCATCCGTTTCACCTTCCGAGTTTCTGCCGTACGCCGATGACGGGACCATGGTTCCCGAAATGGCCGCATTTGGTGAGGGATATCGCCACCATGTAACCGGTCTGTTCCACGACGAAACGGGTTTCCCGGACATGAGTGCCGCTGTAGCCAAATCGCTCATGCAACGAATCATGGGCAAGCTCGATGCACATCGACACGTATACGAGTGGACGGAAGCCCGCGACACAGAAGAAGCCGAGGTTCTTCTTGTGACCTTCGGTTCGCCTGCCCAGGCTGCGCGCAGCGCGATCAACCGCGCGCAACGAGAAGGGATGAAAGTAGGGGAGTTCCGCCTGATCACCCTCTGGCCATTCCCCGAGAAGGCTCTTCGCGAGGCTGCCACGGGAGCCCGGGCCGTTATCGTACCCGAGATGAATCTCGGGCAATTGCGCCTAGAGGTGGAACGCGTCATGGGGTGTGCGACCCCGGTGTATGGGATCAATCGTACTGACGGCGATATCTTCAAGCCGGATGAGATCTACCAGGGTATAGTGGAGGTGTATTCCGGATGAACACGCATTTACGCAAGTATTTCCGCCAGGAACACCTCCCGCACATCTGGTGCCCTGGATGCGGGAACGGAATCGTGACCGCTGCCATACTGCGAGCCCTTGATCGCCTGGGATGGGAGAAGGATCGTACCGTTTTCGTATCCGGTATCGGGTGCTCGAGCCGAGCGCCAGGGTACCTGGATTTCAATACCTTGCATACCACCCACGGGCGTGCCCTGGTGTTCGCCACTGGGGTGAAGGTGGCCCATCCCAACCTGAACGTGGTCGTGATCACAGGAGACGGCGACGCATCGGCCATTGGCGGTAACCATCTCATTCATGCGGCACGGCGGAATATCGATATCACCACGATTTGCTTCAACAACAGCATATATGGCATGACCGGGGGACAGTACTCGCCGCTGAGTCCAACGGATAGCGTGGCTAGCACCGCTCCGTTTGGAAACACGGATCGCAGCTTCGATCTGTGTCGCCTCGTGGAGGCGGCGGGAGCCTCCTATGTTGCCCGCGGCACAACATATCACGTGACGCCACTTACCAAACTCATTGAACGTGGGTTCGAGAAACGAGGATTCTCCTTCGTTGAGGCCATCACCGCGTGCCCCGTCTACTTCGGTCGACGGAACAAGATGCGCACCCCGGTAGAGATGCTCGAATGGCAAAAGGATGCGGCCGTTCCCATCACGCGTGCGCAGAAGATGGATCCAGAGGAGTTGGCCGGGAAGTTCGTGATCGGTACCTTTGTTGATATCGATATGCCGGAGTACACGGAGTCCTATGAGCGCCTGCTACGGGAGCATGCGTCGGATCGGGGTGGGGGATAGTGCAAAAGCAATTGCGGCTGGCGGGGACGGGTGGACAGGGCCAGGTCTTGGCGGGCATTATTCTTGCCGATGCGGCGGTGGCCTACGATGCCAAGTACGCTACGCAATCCCAATCCTACGGACCCGAATCCCGGGGGGGTGCGAGCCGGGCGGAAGTGGTCATATCGGACGAGCCCGTGGACTACCCCAAGGTGATCGAAGCCGACCTGTTGCTTTGTATGAGCCAGGAAGCCTACGATAAGTATGGTGCGGATACCGCGGACGACGGAATCATACTCATCGATTCCACGCTGGTACAGGTGAATCCCAATTCGGATTCGCGCATTGTTGCCCGACCCATTACCCGGGTCGCCCGGGAGGAATTGGGTCGTGCGATCGTAGCAAATGTCGTGGCCTTGGGCGTGATCATCGAACTCACCAAGGCCGTATCACCCGAGGCGGCGCGCAAAGCAGTATCAGCGCGCGTTCCGCCCGGAACGGAGGAAGCAAACCTGCAGGCCCTCGAGAGAGGTCGAAGGCTGGCCAGGGAAAATCCCGACTCTGCGCAGAGCGAATGCGGAGCATCGGGTGTCACATAGGGAATGGGAACAAGAGTCCATCACACACTAGGAGGATGAAAATGAGCGAAGAACTCAACCCCCTACGCATCGTCGCCGGTCAAATCAAGGATGCCTGTGAGCAGCTCGGGTTAAGCAACTCGGTTTACGAAATCCTCAAGGAGCCCCAGCAGTTTTACGATGTGAGTATCCCTGTCCGCATGGATGATGGGTCCGTGAAGACTTTCAAGGGATATCGCGCGCAACATAACAACGCGTTGGGCCAGTATAAGGGCGGTATCCGCTTCCATCCCGACGTGTATCCGGATGAAGTCAAGGCGTTGTCGACGTGGATGACCATTAAGTGTGCAATCGTAAATGTCCCCTATGGCGGAGGCAAAGGTGCCGTAGCGGTCGATCCTCGCGAGCTGTCACAAGGTGAGGTAGAGCGCCTCGCCCGGGGATTCATCCAGGCCCTCGGTCACGTCATCGGACCCGAGAAGGACATACCCGCGCCTGACGTCAATACCAATCCACAGATCATGGCGTGGATGACGGATGAATTTAGCAAGATGCGAGGATATCCCGCCCTCGGGGTCGTTACCGGTAAGCCCGTTGGTTTCGGCGGATCCGTTGGTCGCAGTACCGCCACCTCGCGCGGCGTTGTCGTCTGCGTGGAGGAGGCGGCGAAGCGTATTGGCCTCGACCTCAACGGCGCTACAGTCGCCGTCCAGGGTTATGGCAACGTCGGAAGCTATTCCGGAGTCTACATGCAGGAGCTCGGTGCAAAGGTCGTCGCCGTGACCGACGTTTATGGTGGAGTTCAGAATCCCGATGGCATGGATGCCATGGAACTCGTCAAACACGTTGAGGAGACCGGAAGCGTCGTCGACTTCCCGGGCAGCGAGCCGATTAACAATGAGGAGCTGCTCACGATGGAAGTGGATGTCTTGATTCCCGCTGCCTTAGAAAATGTCATCACTTCCTCGAACGCGCAGGACGTCAAGGCCAAGATCATCTCCGAAGGCGCCAACGGACCCACTACCCCGGAAGCGGATCGTATCCTGGCCGAGAACGGCTGCCTGGTCATTCCCGATATCCTGGCCAATGCAGGCGGCGTAACGGTCAGCTACTTCGAGTGGGTACAGAACAACTACGGTTACTACTGGACGGCCGAGGAAGTGGACGAGCGTCTACGCCTGCTCATGGTCCAGGCCTTCGACAACATCTACCAGATGCACCAGGAGCAGAATGTCAAGATGCGCGACGCTGCATACCTAGCTGCCATCAAAAATATCGCAGACGCCATGGAACTCCGCGGTTGGGTGTAAGGAGAAAACGCATACCGGTCGTTCTCGGTGCGTGATTACGCAAGAGGATCAGTCGGGCGGGAGCTCCTCCATGGAGGCAGTTCCCGCCCTCGTCGTCCGGATGGATTGGCCATATCATTGGGGGGATCGAGTTTGGACAGGAAGCGGATCGAAGCACTACACCGGCGTCGGGAAGCGGTATCGCTCGGCGGTGGAACAGAACGGATTGAGCGGCAGCACGCGCAGGGCAAGTTCACCGCGCGGGAGCGCATGGGTATGCTTTTCGACGAAGGAACCTTCCAGGAGATCGGCACCTTCGTGGATACCCGGGCCCAAGACTTTGGTTTGGCCGGGAGAGAAGTGCCCGCCGATGCCGTAGTCACGGGATATGGTCGCGTGGATGGACGCCTGGTTTACGCGTTTTCGCAGGACTTTACCACCATGGGCGGGAGTCTCGGCGAAATGCATGCGCAAAAGATTTGCCGGGTTATGGATCTCGCCCTGCAGAATGGCTGCCCATTTGTCGGGATCAATGATTCCGGCGGTGCGCGCATCCAAGAGGGTGTCGACGCACTGAACGGATACGGCGAAATCTTTCGCCGCAATACGAAGGCCTCCGGAATTATACCCCAGATCTCGGTGATCGCCGGGCCCTGCGCCGGTGGAGCCTCGTATTCACCGGCATTGACGGACTTGGTGATGATGGTTGACGGGAGCGCGCGCATGTTCATCACCGGACCACAGGTGATCAAGGCGGTAACCGGCGAAGAGGTAGACGACCAATTCCTGGGAGGTGCGACCGCGCACGCAAGAAAGAGCGGCGTCGCACACATGACGTATGCTGACGAGCCATCACTCTTCGGGGAACTGCGGTGGATGCTCGGGCTCCTGCCTTCGAATAACCGCGAGCGGACACCGCGTGTGGACGGCATCGCACCGGCGGCGGACGCGACCGAACTGGTGGATATCATGCCGGAGCTGCCCAACAAGGGATATAACGTGGAAGAAGTTATCGAGCGGATTGTTGACGCGGGCTCATTCCTACAGATTCACCCAGAATTTGCGAGTAATGCCGTGGTAGGGCTAGGGCGGCTGGACGGGCGCACCATTGGAATCGTTGCCAACCAACCCCGTTTCCTCGCGGGTTGTCTCGATATCGACTCTTCGGACAAGATCGCCCGCCATGTGCGGTTCTGCGATGCCTTTAATATCCCGGTGGTCACCCTGGTCGATACGCCGGGTTATCTACCCGGAATCGGTCAAGAGCACGGTGGGATTATTCGCCATGGGGCAAAAGTACTCTACGCTTATGCTGAAGCCGATGTACCGAAGGTATCTGTGGTTTTGCGCAAGGCTTACGGCGGCGCATACCTCGCGATGTGTAGCCGCTCGCTGGGCGCGGATATTTCATTCGCCTGGCCAACCGCGGAGATTGCGGTAATGGGGCCAGAGGGTGCATGCAACATCGTATTTCGCCGCGAAATCGCCGAGGCAGATGACCCCGATATCGTACGCCAGGAGAAGATCGACGAGTATCGTGAGAAGTTTGCCAACCCCTATGTCGCTGCCGGCCGTGGGTTCATCGATGACGTGATCGATCCCGTCTCAACGAGGGAAGAGGTTGCATCCGCGCTAGAATCTCTCGAGGGTAAAGTGCCGGACGTCGGCGAGCGAACCCAACGTCGTCACGGGAATATCCCGATGTAGTTGCACTGGGCCCGCAGTTGGAATCTGCGGGCCCATGACTTCGAACCTGTACACATTTGAGGGATGGTCATACCATGCCGAATCGACACTCATGGGATAATCCGCGTCAAGAGAAGACCCGGATCCGCAGGCGAATGGCCCACAAAAGATCGAGCCACTCGTTAAGGGATCGGGTCTCTTGTGATCGCAGGATTGGGACACTACTGCAGCAGTGGGTCGGTTATCAGAAGGCGCGGCATATCGGCTGGTATGCCTCCTTCGGTAGTGAGGCCGCTACCTGGGTGCACATTCGCAAAGCGCGCTTAGAGGGCAGGCAAGCCTATCTGCCGCGGGTACGGGGGAATCACCTGGAATTTATCCCGGTGCACTGGTCCGGTGTGACGCCGATCAATCTGCAAGACGGTTACCGCGGGATTCAGGAACCTAAGGGGCGACCCGTCGAGTTGGATATGCTTGATCTGGTGGTCGTGCCGGGTCTGGCCTTTGACCACAACGGATATCGGCTGGGATACGGAGGTGGGTTTTACGATCGCTTCCTGGAGAACCTCCCGCCAAAGACGGTTAGCGTTGGACTTTGTTACAGTTTTCAACGTGTCCGCCAACTTCCCCGCGAGGACCACGACGTGCCCGTTCGCTATGTCCTCACGGAGGCCTCCGTCAACCCGGTATATCGATCACACCCTTGGCCGGTCGACGACTTCTGTCGATAGCTCCGGGCCCTCGCGGGCGGAATCCGGTTAACCCGAGGGCCCAGATGGTCGGTTGCTATCGCCCCTTATTTTGGCACACCCGACTCCGGCAACTATTCAACCATCGTGATGCCCATCCCGTCGGGGTGGATACCCGCATTATATCGTCCGATCTCTCGGAGCGCGGGAACATCGATGACCGACACATCGTTGGTCTTGTTGTTGGCCACGAAAGCACGATTCCCTTCCCGGTCGAATACCGTACCGCCAGGCCAAATACCCGTGGGAATCCGCTTGATTTCCCAGGGTCGCTCGCAGTCAATGATGGAAACGTCATTGGACTCTCGATTGGGCACGAAAGCATACGAACCGTCGGGGCTAAATGCGACTCGGATCGGGCAGGTACCGATCTTCCGTTCGAAGGTTGTATCGAGGGTTTCCAAGTCAATGATTTGCAGGGTGTTGTCATGTTGGTTGGCGACATAGAGTGATTCCCCGTCGGGGTGTACGCCGGCGCCCTCGGGCCCACGGCCCGTCGGCAGATGTGTAATGAGGGTACGGTCACTGGCGTCGAGGATCGTAATATTGTGAGAGCCTATGTTGGGCACGAAGACGCGGCTTTTCGATGGATCGAAGTAGATCATGTGCGTGCTCTTTTGGTGTGTACTGATCACTTCTTTGGGTTCGCGCGATGCCACATCAAATACCAGTACGCGATTGGAGCGCGTTGCTGCGATGAGAAGCTCCGAGTCATCATGGGAAAGTCCTACGCCATGGGGAAAGTGAAAGTCTGGGTGGGTAATTCGATCTATCTCTCGCGGA
>PUNF01000126.1 GCA_003552525.1 Clostridia bacterium
GGTTTTGCATTGTTTGGCTGGGGCTCTCGGTGGGTTATTGATTCGCGGAGAACGCGGGTTTATCGATCTGGGTGCCCGGCCCGGGATAGTGGAGCCAGCCCGCGCCGGTTGCAAGTAGGTCTGGCCGGCGGTCATCGAAGGACATTGGCTCCCGATCGCTCATGATTTCGGTGGATAGGACGCGCCCGGTCTCTTCGGATACGGGCGCTTGCATTGGAGTAAGATGTGTCAGCGACCATGCTTGCTACGAATATGCCCACAATTGTCGGATTTTCCTTTACATCAGGGCTGGCGTGTTATATAAGCTAAAACTGGTTCGGAAGCAATGGACGCCATATTCTACTTAGGTGGTTTTACAAGACGATGCTATCAACTGAGATTGCCGAGTGGATGCGCCGGGAGATTCGAGACATGGATGCCGATGGCGCTGTAATCGGTCTTAGCGGTGGAGTCGATTCGGCAGTGGCTGCAGGCCTTATCAGGAAGGCCGTGGGGGAGGATGCGCTGGGGTTGCTTCTTCCCTGTGAGGGTAGTTCCAGGGAGGACGAGGAATATGCCCGGCTCACGGCGGAAACTTTCGGTTTGGATACCATCCGAATTGATCTCAACGAACCTTTTACCGCCATGGAGAGAAGCTTCAACTGCGAGGCGATCCCCGAGACGAAGCGAGATCGATGGCCCAAGACTGCGCTCGAGATCAGTGAAGATGCCGGCGATCCCGCCCTGGAGAATGCGAAACCCCGGATACGCATGATGGCACTCTATTACGTGGCCGAACGAATGAATTATGCCGTGGTAGGTACAAGTAACAAGAGTGAGCTCGTGGCAGGGTACTACACCAATCACGGAGACAATGCCGCGGATATTCAACCGATGGTCGAGCTATACAAGACGGAAGTGTGGGAACTCGCCCGCGAATTGGGCGTCCCCGAAAAGATCATTACGCGCCCACCGTCCGCAGGTTTCCACGATGGTCAGACGGATGAAGATGAACTGGGCGTCAGCTATGAGACACTGGACCGGATATTGCGTCGAGAGGAAAATTCCGAAAATGCCCTCGACGTACCGGAGGAAGCCGTCCAACGGACGAATGAGCTGAAGAATGCGGCGGCTCACAAGAGCACCGCGCGGATCTTTCAGAATACGTGATTGCGTCGCGCGTGGTACTAGGGAAACCTGGCGAATGATGTGCCGCGACACATGAAGTCTGAACCGAAGGACGGGTTTTCCCGTCCTTCGGCCTTTCGGGCTATGCATCACGACAACGGATCAGCGAGGTCCTCGGTAATGATTGCACTCCGCTTGCAAAACGCATGGGGCCGTGTCCACGATGTTCGACGCTTATTGACGATGGGCGCACCATTCGGTCGTGAAGCGTCCCCGCATGTGTCCATCTTTCGGCGGTCGCATTGGAAGCCCAACGGCGAATATCCCTCCGCGGGCGGTGGCGCGTGGATGGACACTGATGATCTGGGGGAGTTGCGGCGCCCTCTTCTGACGCGGGCGGGTGTTTCAGCACGGGGTTTTGTCCCTTGCAGGATCGGGGAAGTACCTAGCATCATGGGCACCGGCCGTGCACCAAGGGAGAGCAGAAAAAGCCCTGTGTGCACTTGATAGATCGCTTTCAAGATGCGGGATGGTACCCTTTGGCAAGCGGCAAACTGGGTTTTGCGCGCCATGTGCATGCCTTTTCGGATTCGCCGAGGCCCGGGTGGGAGGATCCATCGACGCGGTGAACTCGATCTGCGCCACTGGCCTCGTGGCAACGTGAATTCTATGCGGATCGCGGGGTTTTGGCCCGGTGATGGCGCCTGGACTGATAGCGACAAAAAGGGAGTTATCCTCTGATTCCCAAACGACCCGCGCGTACGGGCTGACGACGTGGAGGTGTATTGTTTCATATGTCGCCAAAAGTGCAGCTGGATTCGCTCTTCGATGTGATCCCTTCACCGATCTTCGTGGTGAAGTGGACACGAGATGGTGCGTTCTACTTCGAACGCGTCAATGAGTCTTTGCAGCGGGAATTGGGTATCGGGGAGAAGATTGCTCCCCGCGCAATGCTGAGAGACGTATTCGAAGATTCGCTTGCCAGTCGCTGGCAGCATGCACTCGAGAGAGCCTTGCAGGTGGAAGGTGGGTACGAGCAGGAAATACGGGGGAAGGATGACGGCTTGTGCTGGTACCTGAGGCTAAAGCCGATCTGCGATGATGGCAGAGAATTCACCGCGATCCTCGGTTCAGTCGTGCGGAAGCCTTCGGAGCAGCGGCTAGCAGAAACATGCTGTACTAATCCCCTGGATTCGTCTCAAGAGCAGTCATTATTGCAGTCGATACTTCACCATGCACCCATCGGCATATGGGTCGTGGACGAGCAACAGCGCCCTTTGCTCGTGAATCGGCACTTTTACGAAAAAACGGGATTCGGTAGAGAAAATCCGAGCCTCACACCGAGCGAGATAGCCACCTGTCGATCGACGGATGTCCGCGTCCTGCGAGAGGGCAGGTCCCTCGCGTTTGAGGAACGTATTACATACCTCGACGGCAATCAGCATACCCTTCAGACGATTAAAACGCCTATTGAAACGTTCGATGGACGGGTCGCAGTCCTCGGGCTAGGCGTCGACATCACGGAGAAGAAAGCTGCGGAAAATGTGTCGGCCCAGTTGCTCCGTGAGCAACAGCTCCTGTTGGACAACATCGACATACCCATCTGGTACGTCTCCCATCACGACCACGACGCATACACGAGAGCGAATCGGGCCTTTTCGGAGTTCTTCGGGCTAGGCGAACAAGATGCACGCGATGGAGCATTCGCGACCATCCTTGCTTCCCAGGCATTGGATACCCACGTGGAACACAATCGGCAGGCTTTCGCCAACGGCGAGAACCTGCGTACCGAGGAGTGGGTGACCGACTACCGTTCGCGTCGACGACTCCTTTCCGTTGATCGGAATCCCATACTGGATGTTGCCGGCCGCGTCGAACGCTTGGTTTGCTCTGCGGTCGACATCACGGACCAACGGCGTATGGAGGAAAGGCTTCGCCGGAGGGAGGCGCAGTTCAAGGCGTTGGCGGAGAACTCGCCCGACCTCATCACGCGGGTGGATCGCGCTTTTCGTCGACTCTACACGAACCCCCAGGTAGAACGGGTTTTCGCAGTTGACCAGGATGAAGCCATCGGCAAGACGAATCGCGAGCTTGGGGTCGATGCCGAAATCACAGCGCTGTGGGAAGAGACACTCCACCAGGTCTTTGCCACCGGCGAACCGAGGACGCGGGAGTGGCCTGTCTGCTCCACCGATGGAACACGATACTTCCATACGCGGCTTGTTCCCGAGTTCGACGCACGCGGAGAAGTCGAATCGGTTCTCAGTATTTCCCGTGATATCACCGCGTTCAAAGAGACACAGTGGGCCCTGCGATCCAGCGAAGAGAAGTACCGCGCCCTCATTGAGCAGTCCGGCGAGATGTTGTTTTTGCACGATACAGAGGGACGCATCTTGGAAGTGAACGCCGCTACGATCAATCAGACGGGCTATACGCGAGAAGAGCTCTTGAACATGGAAGTCTTCGACATTCATGCGGCACCGAGCCGGCACCAGGAGATGATTGGGGCTTGGCGGAGCTGGAGCCTCAACGATCCGCCTTTGGTCCTCGAATCCGAACACGTCCACAAGAGTGGTGCCGTGGTACCTGTGGAGGTTTCATCCCGCAAGATCAGTTTCGGTGGTGGGGAATACATCATGGCATTGGTTCGGGATATTACCGAGCGCAAACGTGTTGAGGAAGAGATTCGTTATCGTAGCTTCCATGATAGTCTCACCGGGTTGTACAATCGACATTTCCTAGAGGAAGAGATGATGTGGCTCGATGTCGATCGACAGCTTCCCATCAGCCTGATGATGGTGGATCTAAATGGCCTTAAGTTGGTGAACGATACCTATGGGCACCACAGGGGAGACCAGATGCTGCAAAAGACCGCGGAAATCCTCGAGGATTGCTGCCGGGCCGAGGACATCATTGGCCGATGGGGTGGGGACGAGTTCGTGGTGGTGTTGCCAGATACGGGGTCGGAAGACGCGGAGCGCATACACAGGCGTATCCGTCATGCATGTGAAGATGCCTTCCTGGGTCCGATTCCGATTTCCATGACGGTGGGGACGGCGACCAAGGAAAGTCCAGGATACGGGCTTCTTCAATATCTCACCGAGGCCGAGAACCAAATGTATCGCCTCAAGCTGGGTGAGAGCCGCAGTCAAAAGAGTGCGGTGATTCACGCGCTGCTGCGCACGCTCTCCGAGAAGAGCTACGAAACTGAAACCCACACCAACCGCATGAAAGACATTGCCCTAAAAATCGGCAGAGACGCGGGGCTTGGCCAGGCAGAGCTGAGGCAGCTGGATTTGGTCGTGCAGCTGCACGATATTGGCAAGATCAAGGTGCCCGAGCGCATCCTAATGAAGACGGACCCGCTTTCGAAAGAGGAGTGGGAAATCGTTCGTGCACACCCCGAGTCCGGATATCGCATCGCCCGCTCCACCGAGGAGTTTGCGCACGTTGCCGAAGAGATCCTTGCCCACCACGAATGGTGGGATGGGAGTGGTTATCCCCGGGGGTTGCGCGGTGATCAGATTCCCCTGCTCGCGCGAATCGTGGCGATTGCGGACGCCTACGAGGCCATGACGAAGGGACGCAGTTACCGCGCCCCCGTGTCCCATGAAGAGGCAATCGCAGAGCTCGTACGCCATAGCGGCACGCAGTTTGATCCCGCGCTGACAGACATCGCCGTCCGGGTCCTCCAGCAAGAGCCTGCATCGAGGTTCGAGCAATAGGTGCGTTTGAACGCTCGCGCGATCGCGGTATTCGGGTGGTTCCCCAAGGTTCATTGCGGCATGATTGTTGTGCGCACACCCCGATCATGCTGGAAATCCCACATTCTTACTGCTTGCGATCCACCATGCTTCGGCAGATGCCTTTCCTGGAATGCTGATCACTTGATCCCGGAGTCGGGCCATTTCGGCGGGTCGCCACGATCCTACCCCAGCGTGAAAAGGCGTGATGAAAGACATGGATTCCTCGTGTTGGGTGTGCCCTGAGTTTACGGTGGATGCAGAGAACCTGCACCCGTGGGAGGCTCGCGGTGGGGTTTCGGCGAATAGGAAACTGATGTCATGACAGATGGTAGCGGGCTGAAGGGCTACGCGTGCGCGGAAGGATCCGGAGGTGATCTTACATTGGTGCCCGTGGAGGCTACCAAACTTGCCCTCGCCCTCATCGTCGGGGGCGTTATCGGAATTGAGCGGTCGTTTGGCGACCATCCCGCAGGCCTTCGCACGCATATACTGGTGTGCGTGGGGGCTGCACTCATAATGATCATTTCCCTGGATGTCCCCCAGCAGTTTATCGGGATCACGATGAGTGATCCGGCCCGTATTGCTGCGCAGGTGGTAAGCGGGATCGGGTTCCTGGGTGCCGGCACAATCCTGCGAGAAGGTGCAACCGTACGTGGCCTCACCACCGCTGCGAGTCTTTGGATGGTGGCGGCGCTTGGCCTTGCGGTGGGCGCGGGACTGTATGTTGAAGCCGGCATCGGTGCCGTGATCACGCTCGTGGCATTGAACCTGCTTTCCCGGCTCGAGGTTTACCTGGCCGTGAAGCGGAGTGCGGAAAGACTTACCGTGACCGCCGAAGAAGGCCCGGGGCTTTTGGGCGAAATTGCCGAGATCCTGGGGCAGCACAGGGTCAACATCAGTGGCGTGGATTTTCGTCCTCGCGATCGAGATAGGGTGGAGATCACCTTTGAGATTCAGGTGCCCTCTGGAACCGATACCAGCCTGGTGATCGGCCAGCTGGTCGAAATTGATCGCGTTGAAGGGGTTTCGATGGGGAACGAGAGCAGCCAGTATCGTTGAGTTTCGACTGCGGATGATTGCGGGTCCAGAACAATTCACCCGGATGGGGGCGGATGCGATGACGGAATTGCGCGTGGGTATACAGGGATGCGGGACCATCGGGCGCTACATCCTGGAGGGTATCCAGGAGGGCGTCGTTCCAGGAGCACGAGTGGTGGCCGTCATGGGGCGCACCAATACCTCTCGAGGTCGACAGATTGTCGAGAAGCGCGGCATCCCCTGGGTCACCGATATGCAAGCGATGCTTGCCCACCAGCCGAATGTGGTCGTGGAAGCGGCCTCGCATGCCGCCGTCGAGGAAGATGCGCGGCTCGTGCTTTCAGCCGGGGTAGATTTCGTCCCCTTGAGCCTTGGTGCCCTGGTGGATGATGGGCTTATGGGAGCGTTGATGGAGACGGCGGAACACACCGGCGCGTGCCTGTTCATACCCTCTGGGGGGATCGGTGGCCTGGATGCTTTGGCACAGGCGCGCTACGGGGAGATATACGATGTGACCATGACCTCAAGAAAACCACCAGCTGCTTGGAACGGGATCCCGTTCGTCGAGTCTCTCGGGATCGATCTTGATATCCTTACCGAGCCCTACCTTCTTTTCGAGGGTCCTGCGCGTGATTGTGTGCGAGAGTTTCCGCAGAACATCAATATTGCCGCGGCTCTTAGCCTGGCCGGTGTGGGCTTTGATCGGACGCAGATTCGGATATTTGCGGATCCACTGGTGCCCATCAACAAGCATGAGATCGTTTGCCGGGCTTCTTCGGGTACATTCACTGTAACCATGGAGAATGCGCCGGTCCCCGAGAATCCGAAAACGACCTACATGGCATGTCTCAGCGGTCTCGCGGCACTCGGCCGGCTTCGCGCCAGCTATCGAGTGGGCACTTGAGGTGTGGTGAGTGCCCGCTAGCGGACCGATCGCCGTGGTTGTCCGGCTCGAACCCGCCGGATACTCGGTGGCCACGTACGTGACGAAGTATCAGGAGGATGCCCAACCCTGCTCTTGCAACAATGTTTCAGCGAGCGTTTGGGCACGATCAACGAATTCGGCGCAGCGTTGCTTCCTGTCGGGGCTGGCGAAATAGTCTCGGCGATCCGATTCGATGTCAAACATCTCATCTAAGGGGATGAGGTCTCGGCAGTCCAACGCACCACAATCATGCTCGAAAGACCGAAGAAACTCCATGACCATCGATTGCAGCTCGCCCTTTGTGCGATCGGGGTGGGCGCGTATATTGGCCTCGGCGCCCAGGGCCATAATCGCACCGCTAGCCGCCCCGCATATGTCGCCACGACCACCGATTCCACCACCGAAACCTGAAGCCAGGTGGTTGCACCCGTCCACGCATCCGACGATCCCTCCGAGCACGGCCTCGGCGCAGTTATAGCCTTCGTTGACAAATAGGTCTGTTGCACGCATGAATGAACCTCCCAGGATATCGGTCTCACTGTTGCAGGCACACTCCCAGTTTATACCGGGTGCACGCCGTTGGATACCATTAGACCGAGGAGATCGATCGGATCCAATAATGCGCGCGAGCGGCAAACTAGTGGAGCCCGGTAACAGGGGCGAATTGTCGACACCGACCAGAACCCCGCATGTGGTGTGTTGGGAAACAGGAAATGGAGTGGCAGAAATGATTACGAGTCTCGACAGAATGACTTGGCGCCAGGCAGATGCGTACTTTCAGGAAAACGATACCGTACTCTTCCCGCTGGGGTGCACACACAGCCATGATCATATCATCATGGGCATCGATAACGAGGCAGCAGTGTACATCGCGGAGGAAGTGGCACAAAGAACGGGAATTATTCGTCTGCCTTGTCTCAATTATGGCTGGATGCCCCACTACAATGATTTCCCCGGCAGTATAAGCATCGACAGTAGCCTCGTCCGAGACCTGGTCATCCAGGTTGTGCGGCAGATGCGCAAATGGGGCGTGCGCAAGGTCATATTCATCAACGGCCACGGCGGGAACTCCGGATATCTCGAGGAGGTCTCCCTTGAGGCGCGAACCATGGGTGTGCTTACTCCGGTCTTGGAATGGTTCAATATCCTGCGGGAACCAAACGAGGATATGCAGGCGTTGAGGGCGGAGGCAAAGACTGAGGAACTGGCGGGCAGTGGTACGCTGAGGGGTACGGAGACGGCTTTTGCTTTGGGAATGTCCCCTGAGTTCGTGGATACAGATAACATTCGATTTATCGAGACGCCCCACAGGTTCGGAGCAGAAATCGTACCCAACTGGTTCCAGGGTGTTTGGTACCGGAACGTCCATATTCCCTTACCAATACACGTTTGGGAGGCGAGCCGAATGGGTCCCAAGGCAAAGGGACCGGATATGGAGTTATCGCAGCGGATGGTGCGTGTCCTGATCGATTACATTGTAGACTTCGCGAAGGAGTTTAAACAGGTATCGCCACTCGACCCCGTCGAGCGTGGCCAACACAACCTTGGCGAGGAGCAACCTTAGTCCACGGCGCCTGCCAGAAAGCGAAGGACGCCAATTTCGGTGACAGATCATGCGCTGGATGATTGCGCCGGCCCTTTCGCATCACGCTGCGTGGGCGGTAGCATAAAGAGGGCGATCGCCCACGCGGAAAGGTTGTGATGCATATCGGAGTGCTTCGAGATTCCGAGAGGGAAATGCTACCCGTTCGTATCCTCATTATGATGGCGGTATCCGTTGGCTACCTCTATCTCTCTGGGCTCTGGGCTTCTGCGGTATCTACCATGCACCCTGCAACCCGCTTCGTGCATGTGTTCCGCTTGCTCCTCCCGGCCGTAGGAGCCACGTTGGCGGCGAGTATCGGGTATACGTGGACAAGGTCCAGGATGGGAAGCCTATTATTCTGGCTATTCGCCGCCGCTTGGGTATTTATCCTTATCATGCCGGTTTTTGGGCTGGGTGCGTTGCACATCAGCATGGCGGCCATACCGGGTGTCATGGCCGCACTCGGTTGGTTCTCCGGTTCCGGTCCAGTGCGCGATCGTGCATCAGTTGATGCGGCCCGGGTACTCGGCCTCCTTGCCATCGGCGGCATCACCGTCTCCTTGCACCATGTATTCCTCTTCGATTGGTCAATGCAGGTTGCGGACGGCCCCGTCATCGCCTTCTTGCGATTGTGTGCCGGCGCCGCCGCGCTACTGCTGGGCGGTGCGCTGTTCGAGTTCGCGGCACTGCCTTCGCCTCTTGGATTCTCCCGGAATCGCTTCCATATCATGCTAACCCTGGGGATCTGGCTTGTGCCCCTGCTCGTGGCTGGTTATGAACTGCTCGCGTTTGATGCCATCGAGGGGATTGTAGAAATGGGGAGTTGGCCGCCTAATTGGCGGGCTTATTATGCGCCCATCATGCTCTCTATATTGGGAGTGCCGGTGGGGAGTATGGTTGTTCGGCTGGCTCGCTGACGCCACGATGTGCCCATGGCCCGCTCATGCTCGTGATCCGGCGGCCGGGACCATGGGCACGCAGAATGTGCATTGGCCCCGCTATTCGATCTCGATATCCACCACCTGGCCGCGGATGGATTTGCGGAGCGGAAGTGACACACTGAGGATCCCATCCTCGAAGCGGGCTTTTACGTCATCTACCTCTTCGACCTCTGGTGGGAGGGGAAAGGCACTCTGGAATCGCCCGTATCGCCGACCCATGTGCAGGTAGTCATCATCGCTGACATCTTCTTCTTTGCGCACTTCGCCCTTTATCATAAGTCGATCGTTTTCGATCCGTACACTGATGTCTTCGCGCTTGAGGCCCGGCAGCTCTATTTCATAGTGCAATTGGCCATCCTTTTCGTAGATGTCCGCACGGCCAAAACTGCCGCCGAATAGAGCCTCCCCGGCCATATCACCAAACATCCGACCAAAGCGTTCCGGCAGACGGAAAGCGTCTTCCCATATCTGCGGCAACCTGCTCATATGCGCATCCCCCTTTCGTGTGTTCCATCAATACCATGATCGCTGGACCCGAGGTTAGCACTCCATTGCTTGGAGTGCCAACCTACCTTTCATTTTGCACCGTACTGCAGCCATCGTCAATTTCCGATAAGAACAACCACGTAGGCTGAAGCAGCGTCATTGGCGATTCATGTCATATTGGGCTTCCTTGCCACACGCTTTGTGGCGCGAACACGCGCAGTCAACGCA
>PUNF01000089.1 GCA_003552525.1 Clostridia bacterium
CATCCGAATCTCGCTACTGACTGGACCATATCCGAGGATGGCAGAACGTGGACTTTCACCTTGCGCGACGACGTGTATTTTCACGACGGCACACATTTTGATGCCGAGGCCGTTGTAGCGAACTTCGAACGTATCGTAGACCCCGAAACGGTGTCCGAGGCTGCACGGTTCGAGATCGGTCCCTTTAAGGAAGCGCGTGCCGTAGAAGACTACGTCGTCGAAATCGAACATGAAGAACCCTATGGCCCGTTCTTACGCGGTTTGGCCCATTACTCGGTGATGATGCTTTCACCTGCGGCGGCCGAGGAATACGGTGAGGACTTCGGCAGCGCTGCACCCACGGGAACCGGGCCCTTTATTTTCGAAGAGTGGGTGGGAGGCAGTCACGCGGTACTGGTCAAGAATCCTGACTATCACGGCGGACCAGATTTCACCGAATCCGAAGCCTACTACGATCGAATTGAGTTCCGGTTTATCGACGAGGACTCCACCCGGGCAGCTGCACTCCAGACGGGGGAGGTTGATATAGCGAGCAATATGGCCGCTTCCGACTGGATCCGGCTTTCCGACGCTGGATTCGGTGGAGTCACGTACGACCGCCTCGGGTACCCTCCAGTCGGCCTGTTCATAAACGTCGCTCGTGATCCCACGGACGACGTGCATGTGCGCAGGGCTCTGATCCACGCGGTAGATGCCCAAACTGTCAGAGATGTTGTGGGCGAGGGCATCCCAAATCCTTCCGGCGGTGTGGTGTCTCAGCATGCCTGGGAATACAACCCTGAGGCCGGAGAGATGTACGATTACGATCCGGACCGCGCGGCCGACTTGCTCGATCAAGCCGGATGGCTGCTGGAAAACGGAAAGCGGGAACGCGATGGAGAGGCTCTCAAGATAAACTACCTCACCCTAACGGGCGCGCGCTCCACGGCGGAAGTCGTTGAACCCATGCTGCGCGATCTCGGCATTGAAGTCGAGATATGGGCCCAAGACAACCCGATGCAACAGAACACCGCGCAAGACGGTGACCATAATCTTGTTTGGACGCAGTGGGGGGGCACAGACCCTGCGGCCTTGGCGGGGCGATATCATTCACAAAACATCGGTGATGGTTGGAACTTCTGCCACTACAATAATCCGGCGATCGATGAGCTTTTCGCCCTTGGCGAGAAAGAAACGGATCTCGAGGAAAGAAAGGCCATCTACCACGAGATCCAGTATATCTTAATGGAAGATGCCACCATCATTCCGCTGCAGAATGCGACCATCATGTGGAATCACCGGGAAGGGATCATGGGCTGGGAGCCCTGGGATAGCACGGGGTGGTTTGGATTCTTCGTCAACCTTCGCGAATAAGGTGGCGAGACTGTTAGGACTCACCCCTTGGGGCCCGTGATGTCCACGCGCCGCAAGGGGTGAGTCGCAGCATGTTAGCTCTTGATGTCTGCTGTTTCGGGAAGTGAGGACACGAGGGGGCACACGATCAGCAAGTCAATCACGGCAACGAGCAGGAACACGTACTGTGCACCAATGCTTTCCCAGATATACCCGCCGATCACGGGTGCCGGAATTGCTATCAATCCCATGAATAACCCAATAATCCCCCTCCACCGTCCGATATACCGGCTCGGTACTAACTCGGCCGGTAGCGCACTCAGCAATACTTCGGTGATCACACGAAACCCGAGTAGAAAGCCGGCGAATAGTAGCAAGGCCTGGTTCGGTGAGAAGGCGAGGAGTACTGATCCGGAAAACGTGAGGGGAAGAAGCAGGTAGTAGGCGCGCTTGCGGCCGATTCGGTCAGCAATTCGGCCAAATGGGGTTGCGAATACCCCCTCACACAGGGTCATTGCTGCGGTAATTCCACCGATCAACAGAGCACCGGCTCCCTTGATTTCGTGTGCAAAGGGGTACATGAATGTCAGCAGTAAGATCTTACCTACGTGGGCCATAGCGAGGTATGCAAGGCATTGGGGGAGTGCACGACCGTTTCGAACCAGGCCCGCGAAACCCTCCCAGAGTCCCTGTTCACCTTCAATCTTCACGGGCTCTCTGATGATTTCAGTCAGGTTTTTCAGCATGTAGGCGAACAGGGCAGTTCTTGCGATGAATTGAAACCAAAATAGCGGTCGAACGGCAGATAATGAAACCCCTCCCAAGCTCGCGACGACGAGCGCTCCGAGCAGCGGGGCTACCAGGGTGGGTGTCGACCCAATACCCTCACACATCGCCCGCGCCGTCGCTCGATCGCGATTCTGCAGCGATACGTCGCAGATGACGGCACATGCGCCAAAGCGCTGGCCCAGGCCCAGGATAAACACTGCCGGTACGATAAACTGCCAACTTGGGGCGGTTGCGTAAATGAGCGGAGTGATGGCGAGAAGAGCGACGCCGAACAAGTATATCTTTCTGAGGCTATAGCGATCGTGCATAATCCCGAGCGGAACGGAAACCAGGGCTGAAGCAGCACCTGCCGAACTTCGGACCCAACCTAACTCCACGGGCGAGGCCCCGAGCATCCGTACGTAAATGTTTACGTACTGTTCTGCCAACTGCAGCAGGAATCGGTTAATGACCTGATGCGTGACCACGAATCGCCAGTTCGACGTTTGACGCCGCCAAACCAGCAGCAGCTCTCGCAGGAATGCCCGCATGTGCCACCCACTTTCACGCTTAGTAGGTTACCGTTTTCCGGCTTGGTATACTAGCATTCCTCGAAACCGCGTTCGTCTTGTTGCAACGGTCGTTCAACGGAGCCCGCTGCTGGAGGTGCATCGTTTACTCTGCGGAAAACGCGCCCGTCTATCATTTAATAGCCCAGCCTATGGCATAAGAAAGGGGGCCAGCAAGCCCGGTTCATTCCTACGTGCATGAAGTCTTCTAGTGGAAATGATGAGAGCCCGCTGTGCGTCGGATTACTTCTTGCCGTCGGATCTTGACCCGGTGGACATAATCTTCGATGGTATCTTGAAGAATGAGGACACCGATGCCCGCGCCCACGCCGTAGACCAAGCCCACGTAAATGCTACAACCAAACAGTATTCCCCCAATGCCCGCCAATCCGGGCAGTGTTTGAACGATGCCCACTTCGATCAAGCGAGACAGCCATATGCTTCCAATTAATGCTAGCGTGGCAATGACGAAGTGCAGGCGCAAGTGATTGACGATATCCATGGACCATCCCACCTCATCTTCCCTTCGTCTTTAGTTTCTGGGAAGATTTTAGTGATCCTGCTCGGAATCTGCAGCCAAAAGGTATAGGTAGTCGCCGTAACCTTCGGCTTCCATTCTTCCACGAGGTATGAAACGGAGTGCAGCGCTGTTTATGCAGTATCGCAGCCCGGTCGGTTCGGGTCCATCTTCGAATACGTGTCCCAGGTGCGAGTCAGCCGTGGCACTTCGGACCTCCGTTCGCAGCATCCCGTGGCTGGTGTCCTCATGCTCGGTGATGGCATCGTCCGCGATCGGTTGGGTAAAAGAGGGCCAGCCGGAGCCCGATCGATACTTGTCCCTGCTGCTAAACAACACTTCACCCGAAACGACGTCAACGTATATACCCTCGGCTTCATTGTCCCAGTATGCATTTTGGAACGGTGGCTCAGTAGCGCCCTCTTGCGTGACCTGGTACTGCAATCGAGTCAATCCCTCTTTCGAATCAGCCATATCTGCCTCCTCCAAAGCATCAGTATCTCGAGAACACATGAACGGACGTTGATATTCTGGCGGCGTCGATGTGAGTTGGATCGAATTGGCGACAACGAGCCCGCCTGTAAGTAACATCGCGACGCCTATGCTCAATGCTATTGCTCGAAACAATGCAATGATCTCCTCTCAGGCTCCGCTGGACCTAGACGACTCATTCCCCATTGTACGGTGAAGATAACCCGGTGGTTCACTATTGCGGATGGGATCTATGCAGTTCTGAGCGGGGATAGGAGGCGAAAACACCATCAATCACGCGCTTGAAATGTTCCATCAAGAAGACATACGATTCGATTGAGATGGGTGCGGGCCTGCCGCATAACGGGGAGCGAGGTGACCTCCATGAACTTGAGTGGCGAACTACGGGGGCATTTACTGGCTGTGGGTGTGATCGTCGTGGGAAACGCTTACCTATTGAGGCTTATGGAAGTAGGCGTTACCGGTAGCTGGCAATGGTTACTGCTCATCGCAAGCGCTGCCATGCTCGGATCATCAATCTACGTGGGTTTGGTCCTCGGAGTCGGTAGTGGAATACTGCTGAACACCTTTGTCGATTCGGTTAACACGCGTATCGACATGCTCCGGATTGCCCGCAATCGTGTGGTTGAACAGTCGCGCATTTCCTCGCGTTAATGCCCTTATCGGGCGGTTTTGTGCCGAGGGAATTGCACTCGGCCCCGCGGCGCCCCGGACAGGGGCCTGGGTCATAACTGGTTCAATGCTTCCCTCATGCAAGAGAACACGACTCGGTAGTAACTCCTTCCTCATTACTCCCTAAGCGCATGGTCTCGGGGATACGATTGCATCGTGGATGCAGGGGAATCGCCCAGGGAAGCCGTAGTATAGGCACAGGCGATCAACGGCTGTCAGCGGTCGCCGAAAGGGAAGGGGAGAGATACACCGTGTATGAGAAGATGGATCGTGAGATCCTCGCAGATTTGTACCTGTCGCGTAACGGGATGGACTTCCTCAGTGAACTGGTCGAATCATATGGCGCACGTTTTGGGGGTAGTGAAGAGGAGAGGGCGGCGGCAAACTTCCTCGTGGAACAATTTGAACAGGCGGGCGCGGATGCTGCCTGGACCGAAGCCTTCCCGTGCACAAGCTGGAAGCGGAAATCCACCACACTCGTGGCCACGGAACCCGAATCGAAGGCTTTCGACTGCATTGCACTTCCTTATTGCCCACCCGGCCAAATAGAGGCTCCGCTTGTTTTCCTCGGGGATGGGCATCCACAGGCCTATGAGGAAAACCTCGAAGAGATGCAGGATGCCATCGTCATGGTGACGACGGCCACGCCCAAGTTTTACCATCGCACGATGCATCGCGGTGAGAAACTGGGGCGTGCCATCGAGGCCGGTGCAGCAGGTTTCATCTGGATGCGTGGAGAGCCCGGGGGCTTACCTGAGACCGGATCGGCCCGATTCGGACGTGCCTGCGAAATTCCAGCCATATCGGTATCCTACGAGGTTGGCCATGAGATCCTGCGACTTTCGAAAAACGGTGAGCTCCGCCTAAAAATCGAATCCGATAACGAGATTTTCGAGACCGAATCACTAAACGCCGTCGCAGAACTGCGTGCATCCGACGATAACCCAGAGCATATCGTGGTCGGTGCCCACTACGATGGGCACGATATCAGCCAGTCTGCTGCCGACGACGGCGCCGGGACCGCCGTCCTTCTCGAGGCCTTGCGCGCCTTGGCGCCACACAAGCATAATCTGAAGCGCACGATCCGATTTGTCGGATTTGCCCAAGAAGAGATGGGACTCATGGGGGCCGAGGACTACGCCGGCAAGCACGTGGACGATGAAATACGCTTCATGTTGAACCTTGATGGCGCCGGGCGCGGTGAGAAGGTGAGCTTTGTGCTACAAGGTTGGCCAGAGACCATGGAGTACTTCCGGGACATGGCTCGAGAAATGTTTGAAACTGACATCTCGGTTGGGGATTCACCGAGCCTATATTCGGATATGTATCCATTCTCGGCCCGCGGCATTCCTTCGGCTACGCTCCGCTCCACCCCGCCCGCGACAAGTGGGGCACCGCGCGGCTATGGCCACACCTACTGGGATTCGTTGGATAAGATCAATCCCCGCTATATCCAGGGAGATGCCGCTCGAGTCGCTCGGATGCTCCTGCGCCTTTGCACACAAGAGTCGCTCCCATTCACATACAAGGAGCCGGCAGAAATCGGTGCATTGTTGACGGAGATGGGGTTCGACAAGGTGCTTCGCTACGAGGGGCGCCCGGTACCTGGCGAATAGCGATCAGGTGTCTGCAGCGGCTGTGGGGTGCCGCAGTTTGGCACTCCACAGCATTATCCATGCAATATGGGCGGCTCCATCGGGATAGCTCCGCTTGCGATCCATGTCGCGCCGGGGATTTGGAGGGCAAAAGGTGCCAGGATTGTTCGTATTGCGTGGTTCTCGCCTGACGCCATTGAAGTGCTGCAGGATTCGGCCTTACATCTTACAGTCGAACTAGGAGGTTTTGTGTCTTGTGGAAAGGGTAGTTCTCTTCCGAAGGTCGACTCGGGTGACGCACTGACCCGATACCCGCATGAAGGGATGAAGGCGTCATGAGCGAAACGCTCGACGGAGAAGACTTACGACTTGCCCGGTTCGCCATGGGCTGATTCTGGGGACCCGATGCCCGGTTCGGGCTCATCAACGGTGTTGTACGCACAACAGTGGGATATGCGGGTGGTACGACAGCACGCCCCGCGTACCACAATATCGGGGACCATATGGAGACACTGGAAGTGGGATACGATCCCGATCAAGTGTCTTATCAACATCTACTAACCGAGTTTTCGACAAATCATGATGTCACTCGCTATCATCGGCGAAGACAGTATGCCAGTGGTATCTTTCCGATCGACGACGAGCAGCTCAAGATCGTGGAAGCCCATTTTTCGCGACTTGTCACACCAGACAATCGACCTATCATTACGGAAGTCATCCCGCAGGCACCCTTCTATTCGGCGGAACCCTATCATCAGAAGTTCTACCTCCAACAGCTTCCTACGATCATGATCCCCCTGCTCGGGCGCTACCCCGACAAGCGCAGCCTGTTCGCGTCGACGACCGCAGCCCGCGTAAATGGATATGTGGCGGGCTACGGCTCCCTCGAGGAATTCGAACGCGAAGCCGAATGCCTCGATATGCCGGCGCCTGCGCGCGAATCCCTTCGGCGGCTGCTCGTGAGCCGCTGCTGATTCCCCTGCTTTACCCACCTTTACGCGCCGCAGGACATGGCTGCCGATTACCGAATACCCGTATAGGGGTTCGGCCCATAGGACGCCCCATCTCACCAAGATAGAGGGAGGCATCTGGTATGACCACCGATCGAAAAGAGGCGGTCCGTCAGGCTCTGGAGGACATACGTGGTCGATTGATCGAGTTAAATCAGTGGATGTACGACAATCCCGAACTAGGATTTCAGGAGTATGAGGCTGCAGAGCGCCTAACGGAGGAGTTGGAGAACGCGGGATTCGATGTCGCACGGGGTGTGGCAGGAAAAGAGACCGCCTTCATGGCCTCCTACACGGGCGGTGAAGCCGGTCCCGCGGTTGCCTTCTTCGCAGAGTACGATGCGCTACCAGATATCGGACACGCCTGCGGGCACAATATCATCGGGGCTTCTGCAGTCGGAGCCGCAATCGCGCTAAGCCGCGCATGGCCCGACATCCCGGGTTCGATCTACGTGTTTGGGGCCCCGGCGGAAGAGCAGTCTTCGGTGATCGATGACTGCGGCGGCAAGGTCTACATCGTTGAAGAGGATCTACTCAGAGATGTCGACGTGGCCATGATGATGCATCCTTCAAATTACAACTCCGCTTGGAGCAATAATCTGGCGGTACAGCCGTTGGAGATGGTTTTCCACGGGAAAACCGCCCAGCCGGCGGGGTCGGCTCACCTCGGGATCAATGCCTTTGAGGCGGCCGTTCTCGCTTACACGAACATCAATGCGATACGCCAGTATTTTCCGCCCGACCATTTCGTGCATGGAATGACGACGGAATCCGGACCGGCACCGAACATTATGTCGCCCCGGTCGAAACTGCGGCTGCACGTTCGTGCTCCCTCAAACGCCGAGCTAGAAGATCTGTTGGTGAAGATCAAGAATTGTGGCCAGGCAGCTGCGTTGGTAACAGGGGCGCGTGTAGATTTTAACTACTATCTACTAAGGTATCTCGAGGTTGTGAGCAACGCGGTCTTGGGGCGCTTGCTCGAGAACAACCTCGAAGCACTTGAACTGGAGGTCTCCCCGATGGCGCCACGCCCCCGTGGTTCTACGGACATGGGTAATGTCTCCCAAGTCGTACCTGCCATCCATGGCTACATCTCTTTAGGTCATCCGGACGAAGTGGGGAATACGCACAATCCGGAGTTTGCACCTTCAACCGTGGCGGAACAGGGACAGCAGGCACTGGTCAATGCGGCCTTGGCCATGGCCATGACGGCAGTTGACATGTTCGAGGATCCCTCCCTCGTCTCGGATGCCAAAGCGGAGTTCGAGGAAACGATGAAACACCGAGCATAGAACATTTGCATGCGGCACTTGTGTGTATTAGGGATAGACATAAGCGCGGTGGATCAGGCCTCTTTGACCTGACCCACTGCGCTTCATTATGTCTTGGTGTATCGATCGAACTCGATTCCCCGATCCACTGCCAGCGCAACGTCCGTTCCGAATAGCTCCTCTACCAGTTGAAACGCGAGATCGATCCCTGCAGTAACGCCGGCCGCGGACAGCACATTGCCATCTCGTACCACGCGGTCCGGCCGAACGGTAATGCTTGGATAGCCGCCCAACTCGTCAAGGGCAGTGTGATGGGTCGTGGCACATCGGCCATCGAGCAATCCTGCTTCGGCGAGGATGAGTGCGCCGGTGCAGACCGAGCCCAGAAACTGCAGTCCTTCGTAGCGTTCGCGCAGGAAATCCAAGATCATCGGATCGTGCATCGCCTGAAGGCGGCCCTTACCACCGGGTACGATGAGCGTATCCAGGCGAGGACAATCGCCGAGTGTGCAATCGGGGAGCACGCGCAGGCCATTATAGGCCTGGACAGGGGCGCTTGGAGCGACTAGTAGCATCCGGGTTGGATGGGCTTGTACTTTGTTTACGTAAGAGAATACTTCCCATGGGCCAACGAAATCCAATTCCTCTACGCCGTCGAAAATGAGTATTCCTATTCGCAATGAAATCACCGATCCTTCCGATTCTAGGAAGTCCGCGTCAAGGGGGAGACTGCCCCATTGTTGGCGGGATTCAGGTGCGATGCATAAGTCGACAGACCAGCCATCATGGCTGGAACACTGAGGTAATAGTTTCCCAGGAGATCATCGATTTTCCTCCATGATATTTCACCATGATCTTGCTGGTATTCGCTTAGCCCCATTTTCGGCTCCTCATCATCTTTCAATTGCATGTTTGAAGGACTGCGCCCGGGGTTCGGTGAAGACTTCATGCAGACCCGCACGTTTCGCTCGATAGAACCGAGAAGGGTATTCGAAGAGGAGGTATCATCGTGAGCGAAATCAAGATTCGCTGGCTCGGCCATGCAACTTTTGAATTGACGAGCGCTGAAGGGAAGAAGGTCCTGATCGACCCCTGGATTACCGGGAATCCCGCATGTCCTTTGGAAGTGGACGCACTTGGAGAAGTGGACGTCATTCTCATTACACATGACCACGGAGATCACATGGGCGAAGATATGCCATACTTGGCCTCCCACGGAACGCCCGAAATCCTTGTCCAACCCGAGATCCTGGCCAAGCTGGCTGACATGGGTGTAGAAGAAGGCACCGGGATGAACATCGGGGGTACGACCCAGGCGGCGGGGCTGGACATTACGATGGTCCAGGCGCACCACTCGTCCGGATGTGGCTCACCATGTGGATATATCGTAACGATGGAGGACGGCAGAAAGGTCTACCATGCGGGAGATACCGGGATCTTCGCCACGATGGGAACACTCGGAGAGATGTACGATATCGATGTCGCCATTCTCCCGATCGGGAGCCATTTCGTTATGGACCCTGAACAAGCAGCCCATGCAACCCGTATGTTGCGTCCAAAACGGGTAATTCCGATGCACTATGGGACCTTCCCTGTTCTGGTGCAGGATGCGGATGAATTCGTTCGGTTGGTGGGTCAACATGCGCCGGACACCGAAGTTTGCGTGCTCGATCCGGGGCAGACCGAGCTCATCTAACCTCCATGACGATACGGTCGATGGAGAAATGGAGGTTGGCGGATGCA
>PUNF01000199.1 GCA_003552525.1 Clostridia bacterium
CCCTTCTTCGACAACAACAACGTCATCGCAGCCGTCAACGTCGTCTTACCATGGTCCACGTGACCAATCGTACCTACGTTTACATGAGGCTTACTGCGTTCAAACCTCGCCTTAGCCATCGATTCAATACCTCCTTACTCACTCGTCCCGGTCCGACTGACCACTCGTTCGGCGACACTCTTGGGGGCAGGGCGATACTCCAAAAACTGCATGGTGTAGGTGGCCCGACCCTGGGTCATCGAACGCAGGACTGTGGCGTAACCAAACATCTCGGAAAGTGGCACCTCGGCTTCGATCAGTCGACCTGACTCCGTTTGGCGCAGGTCCACGACCTGACCGCGTCGCGAGTTCAGGTTATCCAGGACATCACCCAGATACTCCGAGGGCACCACGACTTCAACCTTCATTACCGGTTCCAATATTATCGGGTCCGCTTCGGCGATCGCCTTCTTGGCTGCAAGAGAACCCGCAGCCTGGAACGCGACATCCGACGAGTCCACCGCGTGATAGCTGCCATCGATCAAGCGCGCGCGAAGATCGATGGTCGGGTATCCCGCCAGGACCCCAGTGTCCAGCGCCTGCCGCACCCCGCGTTCGACGTGCGGAATAAATTCGCGCGGTATCACACCGCCGGTAATCTTATCTTCGAATTCGAAGCCACTGCCGGGCTCGAGGGGCTCGACGATCAACTTCACGTGCCCATACTGGCCTCGGCCACCGGTTTGGCGCACGTATCGCACTTCGCCCTCGGCCTCACTTTGGATCGTCTCTTTGAAGGCAACCTGGGGCCGTCCCACATTCGCGCCCACGTTGAACTCTCTCAGGAGGCGATCGGTGATGATCTCGAGGTGCAGCTCACCCATGCCCTCGATGATGGTCTGTCCGGTCTCTTCATCATAAGAAATCCTAAACGTCGGATCTTCATCCGCGAGGCTTCGAAGGCTCTTGCTCAGCTTCTCCTCATCGGCTTGCGTCTTTGGTTCAATGGCGACCGAGATCACCGGCTGTGGAACATCCATGGACTCCAAAACGATCGGGTGCTCCTGGTCGCATAGCGTGTCGCCGGTCGATACATTCTTGAGGCCGACAGCCGCAGCAATATCTCCGGCATACACTTCTTCTACGTCTTCCCGATGGTTGGCGTGGAGACGAACGATCCTGCTGATGCGTTCACGCCGATCCTGGTTGGCATTGTACACGTAGCTTCCAGCCTTCATCACCCCGGAGTAGACACGGAAGAATGCCAGCTTCCCGACATAAGTATCCGTTTGGATCTTGAACGCCAGGGCCGCCAGCGGTTCATCATCCGCGGGTTTACGAATCGACTCCTTGCCATCCCGAAGGTCAACACCCCGGATTGCGGGCACTTCGTTCGGAGACGGGAGATAATCGACCACACCATCGAGCAAAAGTTGAATACCACGGTTGTGATAGGCGGATCCACAGTACACCGGCACCACGTGGTTCGCGATCGTTGCCTTTCGCACCACCCGGCGGAATAGATCCTCGGGAATGTCCTCTTCCTCGAGGTATAGGGTCATGAGCTCGTCATCGAATTCCGCCAAGACCTCGAGGGTTTCGACCCGCATCTGCTGGGCCCGATCGATCATATCCTCGGGGATCTCCTCGACATGACTTTTCGTGCCGAGATCGTCATCGTAAGAGATCATGTGCATTTTCAAAAGATCGATGATACCGGAGAAATCGGATTCGGCACCGACCGGAACCTGCAACGGCAGCGGACGGGCACCCAGTCGATCCCTCATCATCTGCACGACCCGGAAGAAGTCGGCTCCCACCGTATCCATCTTATTGATGAACGCAATACGCGGAATACGGTATCGATCCGCCTGTCGCCACACCGTCTCCGATTGCGGCTCGACGCCTCCCTTGGCACAAAAGATGACCACGGCGCCGTCGAGGACCCGCAGGGATCTTTCCACTTCCATCGTGAAGTCAACGTGTCCGGGCGTATCAATAATGTTAATTCTCGTATCCGCCCATTGGCAAGTCGTTGCCGCAGAGGTAATGGTGATGCCCCGTTCCTGCTCCTGGGCCATCCAGTCCATGGTCGCCGCGCCGTCGTGGACTTCCCCCATGCGGTGCAGCCTCCCCGAATAAAAGAGGATGCGCTCTGTTGTTGTGGTCTTCCCGGCATCGATATGTGCCGTGAGACCGATATTTCTCACTTTTTCGAGGGGGAATTCCCTCGGCATACCAAACCCCTCCTCAGAGGTGTGCGACTCATGCATTCATAGGCCACCACAGGTTATGTGGACAACTCTACCAACGATAATGGGCAAAAGCCTTGTTTGCCTCCGCCATGCGATGCATCTCCTCGCGACGTCTTACCGCTGCTCCACCGCCGGATGCTGCCTCGAGGAGTTCTGCCGCCAAGCGCTCCACCATCGTGCGCTCTCCACGGCTCTTTGCCGCATTGACCAGCCAGCGAATGGCCAGCGTACGACGGCGCTCGGGGCGCACTTCCATGGGTACCTGGTAGGTTGCCCCACCAACGCGACGGGGCCGAACTTCGAGCATCGGCATGGCATTTTTGAGGGCCGTTTCGAAAACTTCAAACGGATCCTCATCCGAACGCTCCTGCACAATTGCCATGGCACCGTAAAAGATCCTCTGCGCCAGGCCCTTCTTGCCATCGCGCATTACCTGGTTGATAAACTTGGTTACCAACCGGGAGTTGAACACCGGATCGGGAACGACTTCCCGCCGGGGCGCTCTTACTCGTCTTGCCACCTGCACTCACCTCCCGCGCTGCGGAATTATGCCTTCTTGGCTCCGTACTTGGAGCGACTCTGCTTGCGATCGGAGACACCGGCCGTATCAAGGGTGCCCCGAATGATCTGATAGCGCACACCGGGCAGATCTCGTACCCGGCCGCCCCGAAGCAATACCACCGAGTGCTCCTGCAGGTTGTGACTCTCACCGGGAATATAAGCGGTTACCTCGGCTCCATTGACCAGGCGGACGCGCGCAACCTTTCTCAGCGCCGAGTTGGGCTTCTTGGGTTGAAACGTTCGGACCAAAAGACATACACCGCGTTTTTGCGGCGACCCCCGCAAAGCGGGCGTATCGGTCTTTTTGCGCCGCGTGTGTCGACCCTTTCGAATCAACTGGTTAATCGTCGGCAATCATCTCACCTCCTCGGTACTGGTCTGTATATCGCGGTAAAAGGCGCCGCAAATGGAAATAGGCGGCGCCTTGCAAAATCGCAATCTCCGTATAGGGGATGTAGGACGTCCAGTTCGTCTACTATCACCCGCATTCGGAGGGGATCGTACGCGCCGATCCCGAGCCTACAGCAATCGCTTAACGAAGGATCGCTGCTACCGCCGCACCCACGGCAATGCCGCAGGCTTTCCCTAGTTTCATCATGGTCTCCACATATAGTATCTCGACACCCTGTCGCTCACCGAGATCGGCCACCGGCCGAATGATATGATCCTCCGCATCCCGGGCGAGGAATAGTGTGCATACTTCCTCGCGCTCGAGAGCCTTGCGGGTCTGCTTCGTACCAATTGTCTTCCGCGGCGCCACTCGAAGCTCTTCCAGGGACATCGATTCCTCCTGCACCATCATTAGACCATTCAGAAGATGCGTACTCTGTCAGCGCAAACACCATAGGATTATAGCAGCGCACCTAAGAGGTGTCAACGCAGCGAACTAGCCGTATCCTCCGGATTTGCGGAGACGCTCTCTTCATCTTCTGCTGTATCTTCACCTTCCTGCACGCCTGCAGTTGCCACCGGGGCAATATTGATGTCGAGGTAACGCTGCATCCCCGTACCAGCCGGGATCAACTTGCCGATGATCACGTTCTCCTTGAGCCCACGCAGGAAGTCCTGCGAGCCCTCGGTGGCCGCCTGGGTCAAGACCCGCGTGGTTTCCTGGAAGGATGCGGCCGACAGGAAGGAATCCGTCGCCAAAGATGCCTTGGTGATACCTAGCAATACCGGTTCCATGGTGGCAGGTTCACCATCCTCTGCAGCAACCTCTGCGTTGGCCTTTTCGACCACAGAAACCTCTACCTGGCTTCCCGGTAACAGGTCGGTGTCACCCGAATTGATGATGCGAACCTTCCGCAGCATCTGGCGTATGACAACCTCGATGTGCTTATCGCTAATGACGACACCCTGCATTCGATAGACGCGCTGCACCTCGCGCAGGAGGTGATCGTACACCGCATCAGCTCCGAGTATCTTAAGGAGATCGTGCGGGTTCATCACACCCTCGGTGAGCGGCTGTCCCGCCTTCACCTGTGCGCCATCTTCGACGATAACAGGCAACCCTTCCGGCACCGTCTGCCGGCTGGCATTGGCCTCTTCATCCGCGACGACCAGAGCTCTCTTGCCACCGCGCGTCGTCTCGAAGGACACCGTGCCGTCGCGATCCGACAACAGGGCAGGTACCTTAGGATTGCGCGCTTCGAACAGTTCCTCGACCCGCGGTAGACCCTGCGTGATGTCATCGCCAGCGATACCACCGGTGTGGAAGGTACGCATGGTCATCTGCGTACCCGGTTCACCGATAGACTCCGCAGCGATAATGCCGACCGCCTCTCCAACATCCACTAGCTGCAGGCTTGCCAGGTCTCGCCCGTAGCACCGCGAGCAGACGCCGTGATAGGTTTCGCACTTCAGCACCGACCGGATGGGAACCGCAAACTCCTCGCCGTATTGCGCCTTGAGGCGTTCAATGATCGGGATGACGTCCTCGTCAATAATGGCATTCTGTTCCACCAGGACACTTCCATCGGAGGGATCCACGATGTCCCGCGCGGCAACCCGTCCCAACGCGCGATCCCCGAGACTCTCGATGACATCATCGCCATCCCGGATCGCATCAAGTAGATCGTAGTCATTGGTACCGCAATCCAGCTCGCGTACCATGACGTCTTGGTTGACATCGACCAGCCGGCGCGTGAGATATCCAGACTGGGCCGTCCGCAACGCGGTATCCGCGAGACCCTTGCGCGTGCCGTGCGTCGATGTGAAGTATTCGATCACACTCAGGCCCTCGCGGAAATTCGATCGGACCGGTTGCTCGATCGTGCGACCACTTGGATCAGCCATCAGGCCTCGCATACCGGCCATTTGCACGATCTGCTGTTCGTTTCCTCGTGCACCCGACTCGGCCATCATGAAGACGGGGTTCTTTCGGCTCATGCTGCCCATCAGGCGCTTGGTGAGGTCATCTTTTGCCCGCGTCCATATCTCGATGATGTTCTCGTAACGCTCGTCCTCGGTGAGCAAACCACGGCGGAACTGGTCCCCGATCGCGTCGACCTCTTCCTGGGCTTTCTCGAGGATGGGCCCCTTGTCGATCGGTATCTCGATGTCGGAGACCGCGATCGTTAATCCGGCACTCGTCGCAAAGGAAAACCCGAGGTTCTTGAGCTTGTCCAGCATGATCGAAGTCTGGCGAACACCATGATTGCGAAACGCCTCTGCAACCAGGTCGCCCAGGTTGCGGCTGTCAACCCGTTCATTTATGACGCGCATCCCTTCGGGCAGCGCATCGTTGAACATGACACGCCCGGGCGTGGTCACGTGTGTCTGCCCTTTCGCACGAATGCGGATCGGATCATGGATCTTTACATACCCGTTCTCGAGCGCCATTGCCATTTCGTCCACGGACGTATAGGCGGGTATCTCTTCTTCATGCAAGTCATCGAGGTCCACATAGCAAAGCGTGAGATAGTATATCCCAAAGATCATATCCAAGCTCGGTGTTGTAACCGGCCGGCCATCCTTGGGATTGAGTATATGATCAGAAGCCATCATCAGGATCCGCGACTCGGCCTGTGCTTCCGCCGAGAGGGGCACGTGAACGGCCATTTGATCCCCATCGAAGTCCGCATTGTAAGCGGTGCACACCAGCGGATGGATCTTGATGGCACGCCCCTCCACCAGCACCGGTTCGAAGGCCTGGATACCAAGGCGATGTAGGGTTGGTGCGCGGTTGAGCAATACCGGGTGTTCACGAATTACGTCGGCCAGCACATCCCATACCTCTTCTCGCCCGCGGTCGACCATGCGCTTTGCGCTCTTGATATTCTGCGTCAACTCTCGTGCAACCAGTTCTTTCATCACGAAAGGCTTGAACAGCTCGAGCGCCATTTCCTTGGGTAGGCCACACTGATTCAGGTTCAATTCCGGACCCACGACGATGACGGATCGACCGGAGTAGTCGACGCGCTTCCCGAGCAAATTCTGGCGGAATCGTCCCTGCTTGCCCTTTAGAAGATCGCTGAGGCTCTTGAGGGGACGGTTGCCGGGTCCCGTTACGGGGCGCCCGCGACGACCATTATCGATCAGTGCATCCACGGCTTCCTGGAGCATCCTCTTCTCATTGCGGACGATGATGTCGGGTGCACCGAGGTCGAGGAGTCGCTTCAACCGGTTGTTGCGGTTAATGACCCGGCGATACAGGTCGTTGAGATCTGAAGTCGCGAAGCGTCCGCCATCCAACTGCACCATCGGGCGCAATTCCGGCGGGATCACGGGGATCACTTCGAGCACCATCCACGAGGGATCGTTGCCCGAGCGACGGAAAGCCTCCACCACTTCGAGGCGGCGAACTGCGCGAACGCGGCGCTGGCTCGAGACCTCCTTGATTTCCTGTCGTAACTCGCTGGACATCTGGTCGAGGTCAAGGGTGGTGAGCAATTCTCTTATCGCCTCGGCACCCATCCCCGCCCTGAACTGGCTACCGAAACGCTCGCGGGCATCCCGGTATTCGCTTTCGGATAGGATTTCCCGCTCGAGGAGGCTCGTTTCACCCGGGTCAATGACCACGTACGCGGCAAAATACAGCACCCGCTCGAGGTCCCTCGGCGACATGTCCATCAACAAACCGAGCCGGCTGGGGATGCCCTTGAAATACCAAATATGGGAAACAGGTGCAGCGAGCTCGATATGCCCCATGCGCTCACGCCGAACCTTGGTGAGGGTTACCTCTACCCCGCAACGTTCACACACGATGCCCTTGTATCGAATGCGCTTATACTTGCCACAACGGCACTCCCAGTCCTTGGTCGGACCAAAGATCTTCTCGCAGAAAAGGCCGTCACGTTCCGGCTTCAGCGTGCGGTAGTTGATGGTCTCGGGTTTCTTGATCTCCCCGCGTGACCAACCCCGAATACGCTCGGGCGAAGCCAGGCTAATTCGCAGCGAATCGAAGGTATTCACTTCGTGAGCTGCGTCCACGTCCGGGCCCTCCCGGAAGTCTTTCACCGTGGCCATCATTCGTCACCCCCAGATCCGACTTCGCGCTGTTCATCGAGGTCCTCATCTTCCCCGGTGTCGAGCTCGAGATCACGAGCCATCCCCTCGATGTCCTCTTCTTCTTCGGACTCCGCGGTCGACTCGCCGACCTGTTCATCGGCTAAGACCTCCACGTTGAGACCGAGGCTTTGCATCTCCTTGACGAGCACTTTGAACGACTCGGGGACACCTGGTTCGGGCACGGTCTCACCTTTGACGATGGACTCGTAAGCCTTTACGCGGCCGTGCGTGTCGTCCGACTTGACCGTGAGCATTTCCTGCAGCGTGTAGGCGGCGCCGTACGCTTCCAGTGCCCATACCTCCATCTCACCGAAACGCTGTCCTCCCATTTGAGCCTTTCCGCCCAGTGGCTGCTGTGTAACCAGCGAGTAGGGACCCGTGGACCGCGCGTGAATCTTGTCATCCACGAGGTGATGCAGCTTCATCATGTAGATGTAGCCAACCGTAATGGGACTATCGAAGGTTTTACCCGTTCGACCATCCCGGAGATCGACCTTGCCCGTCTCCGGAAGATTCGCCGCGTGCAAGGCTTCGACGATATCATCTTCGCTGGCTCCGTCAAAGACCGGTGTCGAGATCCGCCATCCGAGCGCTTTTGCCGCCCAGCCCATGTGCGTCTCGAGAATCTGTCCGATATTCATACGCGAGGGGACGCCGAGCGGGTTGAGAATAACATCCACCGGGGTCCCATCGGGCATAAAGGGCATGTCTTCCTCGGGCACGATGGTCGCAATGACACCCTTATTCCCGTGGCGCCCGGCCATCTTGTCACCTTCGGATACCTTTCGCCGCTCGGCGACATACACCCGTACCAGCTTATTCACACCGGGGGAGAGCTCATCACCGTTCTCGCGGGAGAAGACCTTGACATCGACGACGACTCCTCCCTCGCCGTGAGGAACCTTCAAAGAAGTATCGCGCACTTCGCGCGCTTTCTCTCCGAAAATTGCCCGGAGGAGCCGTTCTTCAGCCGTCAACTCGGTTTCGCCCTTCGGCGTCACCTTCCCCACCAGGATGTCTCCCGAGCGGACCTCCGCACCGATGCGAATAATCCCGGTTTCATCGAGATCGGCTAGGACATCTTCACCCACATTGGGGATATCCCGGGTAATCTCCTCGGGACCGAGCTTCGTATCCCGGGCTTCGGATTCGTACTCCTCGATATGGATGGAGCTGTACACATCATCCTTCACGAGACGCTCGCTAACCAGGATGGCATCCTCGTAGTTGTAGCCTTCCCAGGACATAAAGGCGACCAGGGCGTTGCGGCCAAGGGCCAACTCTCCGTCCGCAGTCGAGGGGCCATCGGCCAGCAGCTGTCCTTCCTCGACACGGTCACCACGCCGCACGCGGACCCGCTGGTTGAAGCAAGTGCCCTGGTTGGAGCGTTCGAACTTCTCAAGGCGGTACTCATCCTCACTCCCATCATCGCGACGGATGATGATACGCTCGGAGGTCGCCCTCTCGACGACCCCGGGGGCCGAGGCAAGGGTCATGACCCCGGAATCCCGTGCGACGCGTCCCTCGACGCCTGTGCCGATCAGCGGCGCCTCCGGGTTCACCAGGGGAACCGCCTGTCGCTGCATGTTTGCACCCATGAGTGCCCGAGAGGGATCGTCCGTCTCCAGGAACGGGATAAGCGCCGTTGCAACACTCACAACCTGCTTGGGTGAAACGTCGATGTAGTCGACCTCTTCGCGAGGCACCACGCGCACGTCACCACGGTAACGCGTGGTAACGCGTTCCTCTAGCAATCCATCGGCATCACGCCGCGTATTTGCCTCCGCGACAACTGCCTCATCCTCTTCATCGGCAGTTAGGTAGAGAATCTCATCCCCTATGCGCCCGGCCTCCACGCGCTGATACGGTGTCTCCATGAACCCGTACTCGTTTACCCGGGCGTACGTACTGAGGTTACTAATCACCCCGATGTTTGGTCCCTCGGGCGTTTCAATCGGACACATGCGACCATAGTGGGAGTGATGAACGTCGCGGACGTCGAACCCCGCGCGATCACGGGTCAACCCACCGGGGCCGAGGGCGCTTAGCCTACGCTTATGGGTAACCTCGGAAAGAGGGTTCGTTTGATCCATAAACTGTGAAAGCTGACTGGAGCCGAAAAACTCCTTGATGGCCGCGACCACCGGGCGAATATTGACCAGGTCCTGCGGTGTGACCACATCGGCATCCTGGATCGTCATGCGCTCCCGGACCACGCGCTCCATCCGAACCAAACCGGTTCGGAATTGGTTCTGCAGTAGTTCACCCACCGTGCGAAGCCGACGGTTACCCAGGTGGTCCTGATCATCCACGAAACCAATATCACTAAAGAGGGTGACCAGGTAGTTCAACGATGCGAAGACGTCATCGGGCACAAGACTACGCGTAGACATGGAGGGATTGGCGTTTCCGTACACGACGACGGGATTCCCCTCTTTATCTTGTACGACCGCACGGCTAATTCCGGCCTCCACGATTTCGGCGGCTTTCCGCCGGGATATCCGGTCGCCGGCAG
>PUNF01000176.1 GCA_003552525.1 Clostridia bacterium
CATCCTGAAAAACGCCTCAATGACACAAACTTGAAGATAGACCTCTGACAACCCAATATATCATCAGGATGCTATGTATTTTTACGTTGCCATTCTATGGACGCGGGGCTTGCCAAACACAGTGTGCCGCCACCGCCACGGGACCCAGGATCTCCGGGGCCAGCTGGCTGGTGAGGTAGACGGCGGTCGGTCCGTCGGCCCCCCCGATGATACCGATGGAGCCCGCCTGTTCGGGGGAAAACCCGAGCCACATGGCGCCGAGGAAACTGGTGAAGATCCCCGCCTGGGCGCCCGCACCCAGGAGGATGGTTATGGGATTGGCGATCAACGGGGCGAAGTCCGTCATGGCGCCGATGCCGAGGAAGATGAGGGGCGGGAATATCGCCAGGTCGATTCCCTGGTATATGTACCACATGAGACCGGCGGGGGTTCCATTCCCCGGGGGATCCATGAGTGTGTTGAGCGGCATGTTGGCGATCAGCATTCCGAATCCGATGGGTAAGAGTAGAAGGGGTTCAACCTTCTTGGCGATGGCCAGGTAGATCAGTATTCCGGCGAGGATGATCATCCCGCCTTCTTCCCAGGTGATACTGAGAAGACCGATACCGCTTGCGAAGTTCGATAGCTGAGCGAGCAAGTCGTCCCTCCTCTTAACAACAATTCGTTCCTATTATAGTACCCCATCACGGGGGTGTGAATGACCCCGATCGTTCCCTTCGGAGGCTTCCCGGGATGGACTAACGTATGGGATGGTCCTTGATGATGGTACTCTCTAGGGCGGTCCGGGGGCAATACCCGGGCGGGACGAATCAGCCCACCGGTCGCCGCACCCGGGCGGGTATCGGTGCGCGGGCGGGTGCCAGGAGCGCCAGGGGGATCCCGAGGAGCAGGCTGAGGGGTAGCCCGGCGAGAAGAAGCCCTTTGCGAACCGCGGGCATGCTATCCCAAAAGGCCTCCCGGAAGACCCGCCATATCTGGCTTCGGTCCTCCCGGGGCACCTGTAAGCGGGTACCCTCTTCGTCGCGGACGAGCCAGGCGTTGGAGGCGGTCTCCATGGGCGTCTCTTCCTTCCCCTCGTAGATGAGCCAGAAGTGGCTCAGGGAGAAGGTCTGGGTGTACGGGATATCCAGGGCCTCGAAGTAGGAGGCCAGGACCACGAAGCGTGTCTTGCAGTCGCCCGTTCCCTTCTCCATGGCCTCCTCGAGGGTGGGGAAATACCAGGGAACCCCGTAGGTCAGCCAATCGTACTGGTAGGGGTAGGTGCGGAGCACGTAGGATTCGAGTTCCGCGGGGTCGGATGGGACGTGGTCCAGCATGGTGGCGACGGCGAGGGGATCCGTGGGCGGATCGAGAACGCGGACCACGCTCGACACCAGCCGTACCGGGTTCGGGTACAGGACCAGGAGCGTCCATACGAAGAGAAATAGAATGCGATGCCACGTCTTGATGCGAAACTTCACCCGATCCACCCCTAACCTTGGTCGAATCGCCGGCCGGAGCGCGCCGGCTCCACCGGCCCCCGGGACATGTATCGTGCCCATTATACCGCGAGTCAAGGGAAGAGACGATGGGAATGGTGGTGGGGTTCCGCGATGTCGCGGGAATCGCCCGATGCGAGGGGAAATACGGGCGGATAATCCCGGGGACATCGACGCGCGGGCCTAGATCTCCTGGGGCGGACGGTACCCACGGAGGAGCCACATGGCGACGCCGAGGCCGGCGATGCTCACCGCGGCGGCCAATACGTGGGCATTGATGGCACCGAGGAGATCCAGGGCGACGCCCCCGACCATGGAACCGATGGCCATGGCCAGGCTGCGCGACATCTCGTTTAGCCCCATCATCGCTCCCATGCCGTGCTCGCGTCCCCGTTCGACGGCCATGGCCTCGGCCGACGGAACGGACAGGCCGAAGCCCAACCCGATCAACATGCCCACAGCGGCCAATTGAATGAAGGTATCGGTGCGCGGGATCAACAGGAACCCCACGGGAATGAGCAGGGAACTGAAGAGGCCCACCCACCGGCGGTTGTACCGGTCGGCGAGTCTCCCGCCCTGGGGCTGCAGCACGGCGGCCACCAGGGAACGCGCCGTCACCACGAAGCCCACCTGCCCGGCGGATAGCCCCATGGTCAACTGGCCGATCAGGGGCAACAGCGTGGAGAAGATGCCGTGCCCGATCCCCACGGAGCTGCGCAGGGCCACGGCACCCGCCACCAGGCGATATCGAAACAGGCCGAAGGAATCCGCGAGCACCTGCACCGAGAGGACGCTCTTGCGCTCGGTGGAAACCGTCTGCTCGGGCAGGAACAGGTACACCAGCAAGAGAGAGGTGGCGCTGAGAATCGACATGGCGAAAAAGGGGACGTTGAAGCCGAACCGATCGGCGAAGAGACCCCCGACCAGGGGGCCGAAGGAGAAGCCGGCGAAAAACCCCATGTTCAGGGTACCCATGACCTGGCCCTCCTTGTGGGCCGGGCTGATTTCGCCGGCGTACGCCCGGGCCACCGGGGCGATCATGGCGGAGCAAATGCCCTGGAGGACGCGCAGGGCGAAGAGATGAACGACGGTCGTGGCAAAGATGAAGCCGAGGGAAATGATGGCGTATCCGGTCAACCCCACGCTCATGATCTTCTTCTTGCCGGCGTAATCGGACAGGGCACCGAAGACCACCATGAAGATGGCCCGGAAGAACGGGTTGGCGGCGAAGATGAGGCCGATCCAGGCCCCGGAGGCCCCCAGCATCTCCGCGTATACGGGGAGGAGGGGCACGATGAACCCGACCCCCATGGCGAGGCTGAACATGGCGACGACCAGGGCGGCGAGGCTTTTGCGGTAACCTGTAAATCGGCTCAAACGCTACACTCCCAAGACGGGTGGCGAGTTTCGAAAATGGGAACCTACCCCACGAATCTATCCCTACCAGCGATCCAAGACAACCTCTTCCCCACCCGGGATCGAATTCCTGCGGGTAACGAACTTTCCTTTCGGCGGTCTCGGGATGGCAGGCGGGCTGTGCGTTGGGAGTGGCGCTCTTGGGCGTGCGACGGGTCGCAAGGATGCCGGGGATCTCGCATCTGCCGGAGGGAAAGATGGAGGAATCCGACCGCGCGGAAGATACCTTCCCCTCTGCAATCCTTACCTCTCGGCACGGAACCGGGCGATCGTGGAATCGGGATTGCGCGAACCCATGACGGAATCACGGGGGCCGATGGCGGTGACAGCATATCCCCCTCGTTACCCCCGGGAGGAGTACGCCGGATGAACACCGCTCCTATGCCCGCTTCGCGGCGTGGAGAGGTCGACACAGTCTGTGTCGGCGTCTCCGCAACCCCATTCGGAATCGCGGAGGCCGTTTGAGTCGCTCGTTGCGAGGATGGGCTATCGCGACGCGGCGCCGATGACATCCTCGGCCGACCGGGACCCCCGTTCAGGGGACGACCACGAAATCAAAACTGTCGAAACGACTGTGCATCCGATTGGCATCGTCGGAGCCCGCGTTGTAGGCGACCAGTAGCGTGTACATCTCGCCGGGTTCCAATCTCGCCAGACGGTAACCATCGTCTTCGGGGAAGTTCAGCGGATACGAAAACTCCAGGATCCGCACTCCGTCTTCCCCGAGAAAGGTGAAGTCCTCCACTGCCCTGGTAGCGGCTTCTGCGTGGGTATGGCCTCGACCCACGTCGTCCCGGACGAAGGGCTCGTCGTCATCCAGGTAGCCGATGACCATGTTGGCTCCGTCCATGCCACCGCCCCGGGCATTGAACCCGACGGCAAGCCATCCGTCGATATCCGCCCGCAGATGCACGTACAGGGAGTCCCCATCGTGGGCCATATGGATCTGGACTCCGATGGCCTCCGCGGGTCGTTCCGGGTATCCTTCATGAGATCCGTCTATGGGCAATGATACCTCCACCCTCCCCATGGCCGGGAAATCCTCGTCGTTGACTATTGGTGGGGGTTCCTCATCGTTGGCGACGGGCGGGGACTCACCACAGGCGGCGAGCAGAACGAGGGCAAGCATCAGTAACGTGATGATGCGAAGTCTCACGACATACACCTCCTCAAGCAATCGGTATCACTTTGGGCGGGCACGTACGGTTTCCCGTTTCCACCTACGATCATTATTAGTTCGTCACCCGGCCGACCTACGAATTGTACCAACCGGCCTCCGGCTGCAGTCTCAATCAGCGGGGCTCGGGCTCCGCCATACCAAGCACGAAGGCGTCGAACAACAGTCGCGAAACCCGCGGCAGCACCAACTGGTTCTCATTGTCCACGGTGGGGGGGCGATCGGCGCACTCCTCGTCCACCACGGACATTCGATCCGTGCAGTTGCGGCTGAAAAGGGAGATCACGCAATCACACCTCGGCGAATACACGATGCCCGCACTGCACTTCACCCCCGTGGTGGTACCGCTCTTGCTGGCCACCCGCACGATGGGCTCCGAAGCGGGACTGTCCGGGCGGATGAGATCCGGGGGCAGATAACGCAGGATGTCCGTCTTGTAATGGTTCTTCAGCATGATCTCCAGCATCTCCCGGCTGGCCGCGGCACTCACGACTTCGCCCCTATACAACGCCTCGAAGAGTACGCCGAAGTCGAGGGCAGAGGTTTCCCCGAAGGGGATCTCCGCCTCCTCGCCCACGTGGATCATGGCGCGGTTGATGTATGTACTCTTCATACCCAGCCTCGCGGCCATCTGGTTGACCTCGTCGAGCCCGACCAGTTGGATCATCTGGTTGGTGGCCACGTTGTCGCTGATCGCCATCATGAGGGTGCACATATCCTGCACGCTCAGCGTCAGGTCTTGGGCTAGATCACGCAGGACACCCGATCCGAAGGTTCGTTCTACGTTTTCCGGTGCGAGTTGGTTCGGATCGTCAAGATCGAAGTAGCCTTCGCCGGCCTGCCGGAAGACCTCGGCGAGGACCACGGCCTTCACGGTACTGGCCGGGGGATTGGCCTCCGCGGCGCGATAGTTGACGGTCTCCCCGGTATCCATCCGCTTGGCGTACACCCCCAGGTCGCCCGAGAACTCGGCGTCGATCCGCGACAGGATTTTCACCACGTCTTTCATCAGTTTCCTCCTATGGATTCAAGTTCTAAACAAACGAGCACGATGGGGGTCGCGGTACTGAAGTGGGCCCGAGGACATCCCGGCGGGATGAACCGCGTGCGAGAAACCGCTCGGACTAAGCGAGAACCCTGCCCACCCTCTCGATGGCCCAGTCCAGTTGCTCCCGCGTTATGGTCAGGGGCGGCAGGAGCCGCACCACGGTCTCGTGGGTCTCCTTCGCCAGGACACCCTCCTCCTTCAGGGCCTCGCAGTAGGGTCTTGCGCTGCAATCCAACTCGATACCGACGAAAAGCCCCCTGCCTCGGATTTCCACCAGGTGCGGCGTAGTGACGATGCGCCGGAGTTCTCCCTGCAGGTACTCGCCCAAGGTCCGGGAGTTCTCCACCAGGTTCTCTTCCTCCAGGACCTCGAGGGCAACGATGCCCACGGCGGCGCCCAGGGGGTTCCCTCCGAAGGTGGAACCGTGGGAACCCGGCTCGAACAGGCCGATGATATCGTCGTTCGCCGCCACGGCGGAAACCGGGTATACACCGCCGCCCAGGGCTTTGCCCATGATGTAGACGTCCGGTACGACGTCCTCCCAGTCGCAGGCGAACATCCTCCCCGTGCGCCCGAAACCGGTCTGGATTTCGTCGGCGACGAAGAGGACATTGTTCTTCTCGCACAGGTCATAGGCCTGCCGGAGGTATCCCGGGGGCGGAATCCGGATTCCCGCCTCACCCTGCATCGGTTCGACGAGGAACGCCGCCGTGTTTTCGTTGATGGCAGCCTCCAGGGCCTCGATATCGCCGTACGGTACGATGACGAATCCCGGCGTGAAGGGACCGAAATCCGCCCGGTAGGAAGCCTCGGAGGAGAAGGATATTACCGTGGTCGTTCGCCCGTGGAAGTTGTCGGCGCAGACGATGATCTCCGCCATATCCCGGGGAACACCCTTGGATCGATAGGCCCACCGGCGGACGTTCTTGATGGCAGTTTCCACGGACTCCGTCCCGGTATTCATGGGGAGGACCTTGTTTTTACCGGTGACCTGGCAGACTCTTTCGTAGAACTCGCCCAACTTGGCGTTCTCGAAGGCGCGGGACGTCAACGTCACCCGGTCGGCCTGTTCCTTGAGGGCGGCGATCACCCGGGGATGGCGGTGACCGACGTTCAGGGCGGAATAGGCCCCGAGCATATCCATGTAGTGGTTGCCCTCCGGATCCCGCACCCATACCCCCTCGGCCTCGCTGATCACGACCGGAAGCGGGCGGTAGTTGTGTGCCCCGTATCGATTCGTCCTGGCAATGATCCCCTCGGTGACCGTCATAGTGTAACCCTCCCAGGCGATTCTGGCCGGCTTCTCTTGCAGACATGGCGGAGCGCACCGGCGCACAGAAATCTGCGTTCTCATGGGACCGCAGAGCCAATGCGATTGTGCCCCGTAGCCTATGTTATTCGTACTACCCCGGGCACGGTCCTTTCATTCGCTCGTCCTGCTGGATGCATCGGGAGCAGGATGGGGCATTCCCGGCCCATTCCTCGGATCGCATCAACGGCGACGGACCCCTGCAACGGCCCAGACAATCCCCTGCATCGCGGCATCCTCCGCGATAGGCTCGCGTGGACCGCAAACGCCAGGTACGCATTTCAACGATCGCCTGCTTTCTTAGCGCCAGCAACCCCCCCGTTTTCCGCTCGCGAACGCCATCGATTTGAAAGCCACCCCGCGCGGGCCGGTTCCCCTCGGACCGGCTCCGTCGAGATGGCGTTACAGGGGACCATTACCCGAAAGTCCACGAACCTCCTCCACGGCCTCAAGATGGTTGCTACTCTCTCCGAATATCACCTCGATAACCTCCCCGCACGATCAGTAATCCGACCGCTATAGCGGCGCGTGCGCCCGCTCGGGTCCTCTGGATCCAACCCGTTTGCGCCGTAGCTATCCGAGTGCATCGGGACCCTGCACGCTGGTGCGTCCGCGGTCATCCGTTCGCGGATCATCTGGGTGAGGGGACAAGAAGGGGGTGGTTCGCACAGGAAAACCCCTCCGCATGCCTCCTGGGCGTGGTTTAGCCGTGTCGAGTCCATCCCGCCGAATCCCTTGCCCTCCGAGGCCACGGTCGCTACGGAGGATCGGCATCCCCATCCCTTCGAGACGATCCGCTCGAGGCCGGCGTCCCTGGGCGCGCGGGCAGGTTCGACCCTCCCATTCTTTACGGGGATTAATCATCGTTCCCTTCGTCGAAGGGGAAGGGCTCGAGTTGGGCCATGGACGAAACGTACTTGTCGACGTCAAACTTCCTTCGACTCCCCTGCACACTCATGTATCGAATCTTGCCGAAAATCGGACGCTCGGCAAAGGCCCGATCGTGAACGCCACCGATACTCCAGGCGATCCCCGCATACCCGTTGGGATCTCTCCCGTCGAAGGAATATCCGTCGTTGAAATCGATTGCGATGCGCATGGCGGTAGCCGGGGAATTCGTCCACTCAAGGATCTTCTTGGCCCAGTACATGCGGAGATAGCCGTGGATCTTACCCGTGACGACGAGTTGACGCTGGGCCGCGTTCCACAGGGGATCATGGGTCTGGGCCGCTTCCAACTGTCCGCGGGTGTAGAGGTACTCCCGGGGATCCTGGGCATGGGCGGCCAGGGTCTTCTTTGCCCAGTCGGGAAACGCGTCCACCCGGTCGTAATGGGGTTCGTAGTGGCAGAAATTCTCCGCCAGCTCTCGACGCACCAGGACTTCTTCGAGGAAGGCATCGACGGCGAGCCCGGCCTCACCCATGCCGCGGACACGTTCCACCAACTCACCGGGGCCCAGGTGGCCGAAATGCAGATAGGGCGAGAGACCGGACTGGCCGGACTCGTTGGGATCATTTCTCAACCGATCGTACTCGGACAGACCATCTTCCAAGAAAGCCTCCATGGCTGCGTACGCGGCCCGCTCGCCCGGCTCAACGAGGGCAATCGGGGCGCCCGGGTCTTCGCACTGCAGGGAGTCCACGAGACTTCCCCAGTCGACCTCCGTCGAACCCGTAGTCGAAGGCGAGGGCATCCGCTGCACAGCGGGCACCGGAGTCCGCCAGTCTCCCAGGATTCGTCGCAATTTGGGGCGGAGGGTCCGTGCTGCGTATTCGCGCTTCGGGGAAGCGATCCAGGGGGGTATAACGTTGTGAGCGTCTACCTCGTGGTGGGGAATATCGATCCTCTCGGCCACCGCCTCCCGCCAGGCCCGGCATCCACGCAAGGGCGAGAAATCGGAGACCAGGAGTCCGGCTTCGATCGCCTGGCAGAAGGCGGGCAAAGTGGCCTCGGGCGTTCCACTCAGGAGATGAAATCCAATCTCCAGCTCGTCGAGGGCTTCGGCGACTTGCTGGAGTCCTCGGAGCATGAATCGGTAGTGGGGCACCTTGGCGCCCAGGAATCTGGGCGCGAGGATGAAAACCACATGCAGCGGCGTTCCGGCGGAAAGGGCTCGTCGTTGCGCATAGTGCAGGGCCCAGTTATCCCGGACGCGGTGGTCCCGTTGCATCCAGTAGATCACCGGTCCCGAGCGCGGTTCTCGATCGTTCAACGGCCGCATCCGATCTGGATTCACGCGGTCTTTCCCCTCCACTATCAGACGTGGTTCCTCAGCATGAGTTCGGCCGGATGGGGTGAGAGGTAGACTTGGCCCTGCAAGTATGCAATGCCATATTTCCGGATGTAGTGTTTCACCAGCGTCAGGGGCACTGTTATTGGCACCTGGTGCGCACGGTAGTCCTCCAGGATTTCCAGGAGCTCGGCCTTTTCATCCGACGTGAGGTGCTCGCGGAAATACCCCAGTATGTGTTGGAGCACATTCGTGTTCTTTTTCACGGTGGCGAAGGATTGCAAGGCCTGTAAGTAGAGGCGGCCGTAGGTATTCAACAGTTCGTCCCTGGGCACTTCTTTCCCCTGGGCGACCAAGCGACCCATGGCTTGGTACTTGCTCGGATCATGGGCCATCATCAGCAGCTTCTGGGCGGTGTGAAATTGGATGAGTGCGCGATAGTCGGGGTCCTCGCTCAAGAAATCGCGCCATCGTTTCAGGGCGAAGACACGTTCGATGAAATTCTCTCGCAGGTGCGCATCGTGGAGACGCCCTTCTTCTTCGACCGGAATGAGGGGAAAGCGACCCACGAAGGCCTCGGCGAACAAGCCGCGGCCTTCCCGGCGGGATGATTGTCCCGAGGGGTGGTAGAGTTTGACTCGGTGCAGTCCGGAGCTGGGAGAATCTTTTTTGAAGATGAATCCGCAGAGTTCCTCTGAGGCCAGTTCTTCCACCCGTTGGCGGCACCAGGATTCCATTTGTTCGGTAAGATCTTGGGCCGTGCGGGAGGTGATCAGTCGCACGGGCTCACCTTCGGCTGCCACGAGTCGCATGGTTTCGCGGGGCACGGGTAAACCGCTTTCGACCTCCGGACACACGGGCACAAAGGAGAAGTAGGGAGCCAAGGTATCAGTGATGTAACGATCCCGTTGATGGCCTCCATCGTAGCGGACGGGATTGCCCAATAAACACGAACTAACCCCGAGCGGGATACCTTCGTTCATGATATTCTTCCCTCCTTGACTGCGCGATCACCGCGTCTTACGTCATTCCACGCGGTCGGAGGGAGATCCTTTGTGCCGAAACTTCGTCCCATCCTTGTAGGCTTGGAGTTGGCATTGCGCGTGCTCGCCGGAGGTGACCCGCGCCAGTGGCGCTGGTCCTGGGAA
>PUNF01000021.1 GCA_003552525.1 Clostridia bacterium
CCCGCGCGGGATCTCCCGAAAGCCACGACCCAGTCTATTGATTCACGTGGTCAGTCTTCCAACCGCACCGACCACAGATCTTGCAGTGCCATATCGATGGGTACCGGCTTCATACCCTGTACGCGATCCGCGTGCATGGTAATAGCCTTATTGTAGTGGAAGAAATAGATCGGTGCATCCTGGATGATCTTCGCTTCCGCCTCCCGCACCAGTTCCACCATCTCATCCTCGTCACTCGTCCGCCGCGCGCGATTTAGGATATCGTCCAGCTCTTCGCTCCAGTACCGATTCGTAGTGGACGCCAGCACCGAGTGAAAGCGCCAGAGGTAGTTGACCGGATGCGCATCGCCGCCCGTCGAATAGATGTACGTCTGATAATCCCCTGCGCGTAGGCGATCATAGAGCACCCCGGTATCCATCGTCTCCGGCTTTAGGCGAATGCCGACTTCGTTGAGGTAAGGCATGATTGCCTCGACCACGGGCAACCCCCACTCCGGATGCTCACTGGTCATAATGGGCACTTCAAACCCTTCCTCATACCCAGCATCCGCCAGCAGTTCCCTGGCCCGATCGGGATCGTAGTCGTATCCTTCTAAGGTGTCATCGAAGGCGAAGCTAGACGAGGGTAGGTATCCGACGGCAGGCACTCCCTTACCCCCGAGCACCACATCGATAATGGTCTCCGTATCGATCGCGTAGTTAAACGCCTGGCGCACGCGCACGTCGTCGAAGGGTTCCTTCTCGCAGTGGAACCCCACGTGGCGCGTGAAGAACTCCGCGACGGATATCAGGTTGTCCGCATAATCCTCGTGATCACGATACTTGCGATAAATGGATGCGGGCGCGATGAACGCATCCAGGTTACCCGCCAAGAACTCGGCCTCCTTGGTGGAAGCCTCCGCGATCACCCGGAAGACCACGCCATCGATCCCCGCTTCCCCGCGATAGTAATCATCGAAGGCCCGCAACTCCACCCGATCGTCCTTTGCCCAAGATACGAACTCAAACGGCCCACTTCCCACAGGCTCGTGGCCGAACTCCGTGCCAAGCTCTTCCACCGCCTCGCGTGGTACGACACCCGCGGCGGGAAATCCCAGGAGACTCAAAAAAGCGCTGTCGGGTTCTTCGCGGACGATTCGAAGGGTGTGATCATCGATGACCTCTAGGCCGGCGATGTGGTCGGCTTCTCCCTCCTCAAATGCCGCTTTCCCGATGACACCGTCCAGGTAGTGCCCGAGGGGAGAAGCGTTCTCCGGATCGGATAGGCGTTCCAACGAGTACACGAAATCATCCGCGGTGATCGCCCGGCCGTTGTGGAACGTGGCATCATCGCGCAGGTAGAAGGTATACTCCAGGCCATCATCACTGATATCCCAATCGTGCGCGATCGCAGGCACCACTTCTGCCGTCTCGGGATCGTGGGCAACCAACCCATCGAACAGGTTCATGGTCACCGCCATGGCTCCCATCCGTCCGCGGACAATGGGGTCGAGGTTTTCCGGATCACCATAGGGTGCGTCGCGCACCAGGACATCATTCCCGGCTTCCGTGATGTCTTCGGGCTGTGTCTCTTCTTCGGGCTCTAGGTCGGGACCACCGCAGCCCAGTGACAGGACCATTACCGCGATGATCAGGAAAGTACATCCCAGGACATGCCATGCTCTGCACATATTCGATTCCCTCCGTGTGACGATTGCCGGTGGTGGCTGCTGCCGCTTCTACTGCCCATCAAATGTACCCGATTCTACCGGGCGCATGCACGCCGAAAGAAGGCACGGGAATGGATACCCAGGTGCCCGTATCCGTTGAAGCGTCACGGATGCACGAGCATTGCCTGCCCCGGTACCGTGCGCACCCATCCCCCCGCGGGTTGTCCGGCCACCCGGTGAAAACTATCCGGGGGCCAAAACACCAGGACGGCCATGCCATGGATATGCCGCGTCGGGACCATGCCGAAATAGCGGCTGTCCCAGCTGTTGGCGCGATTGTCGCCGAGGACGAAGACTGCCCCGGCCGGAATCCGCTGGGGTGGAAGGCTATCCCTACCGGGGTTCTCGATATACGATTCCTCCAGCTCGTCTCCATCCAATATCACCCGACCTTGCCGGATCTCCAGTGTTTGCCCCTCCACGGCCACCACGCGCTTGATCAGGCTACGCCCATCGCTTCCGGGCTCTTCGAAAACGACGATCTCGCCCGGCAGGGGACGACGAATCCGGTAGGTCATCTTGCTCACCAGTAGCCGCTCGCCCTGGTGCAGGGCAGGCTCCATCGAGGGACCATCGATCATGTAGGTATCCACGAAGAAGAACCGCAGCACGAGGGCGAGGAGCAGGGCGAGAAGCAGAGTCTGCACGATTTCTCGCAACACCGAAACCCAGTGCGTCGGGGTATGGCCCGGGGATCCGGTCGCGTCTATCCCGGGCGTCTCCTCTTCGTGGGTCATGACACTGGGGGCGTATTCGCGGTCCAGCGGGATCAATCCTCTCGACATCGCATATTCATTACATTCTACCACTATACCTTCCCCCTTGAAATTCAGTTCGCAGGGCAATCGGGCCCGTATGCAGAAAAGGGCAGTACCTGGAAGCCGTTGGGGGGAGAAACGATGAACAGTCGATTACGGCATCTGTTGCACGCCGCCGGAGAAATCGAACCGGAGCTTCACAAGATGCGTGAACACTTCCATCGCTACCCTGAGCTTAGTGGTGAGGAATACGACACCAGTCGTCGCATCATCGATGTATTGTCCCGCGCTGGATACGAGATCATGGACCTCGGGCTGGAAACCGGGGTAGTGGCACGACTTCGCACGGATGAGCGCGGCCCTACCGTGGCGGTTCGGGCCGACATCGATGCACTACCGATGACCGAGAAGACCGGGCTGTCCTACGCGAGTACGTATCCCGGAAGAATGCATGCCTGCGGGCATGATGCCCACATCACCTGGGGCCTGGGTGCTGCTATGCTGCTTGCCAATCTCCCGGAGCGACCCCCGGGCGAGATCCGATTATTGTTCCAGCCTTCCGAGGAGAAAACCTCCGGGGCCCGCGTTCTCATCGACGCCGGTGCACTCGACGGCGTGGAATACATCTTCGGCGGCCACAACAAGCCGGACCTGCCGGCGGGTGTCGTGGGGATATCCGAGGGTTACCTGATGGCCACTTCTGGTCGATTCGCCTTCAGGATCGTGGGCAAAGGAGGACACGGGGCCATTCCGCACCTGACCCACGATCCCATGCCCGCGACCGGGGCAATCCTGTCCGCGATCCAAACCATCGTTGCGCGCAACGTGGATCCGCTTGATTCCGCCGTCATCTCGGTGGGCTCCGTACACGGCGGCACCGCCGGCAACATTATCCCACCCGAGGTCGAAATCACCGGGACCATGCGGTCATTCCGTCCCGAGGTCGCCGACCTCATCGAGGAACGTCTTCGCGGAGTCGCAGAGGCGGGCGCGGCTACGCAGGGATGCTCGATCGAATGGGACACCCTAAAGCGGGGCGTGCCGGCGGTCTGCAATGATTCCCAGGCAACGCACCGCGCGCGATCTGCCGTGGAAGAACTCCTGGGATCCGATCACGTGGTGCCGGCCGTTCCGGTCATGGCATCCGAGGACTTTTCCCTCTACCAGGAACGCGTTCCAGGGTGCTTCCTTTGGATCGGCAGCGGATACCCGAGTGATCCGGGCGGTCCCGGCTGGCATCACCCCGAGTTCTCCGCCGCGCCGGAATGCATTCCAACGGGTGCGGCTGTCCTCGCAGCGACGGCGCTCGGCGTGCTCCTGCATCCGGGGCAACGCTAGACACGAGTCTTCACATTCTCGTCGAGCCAGAGCACAATTGCCGGGGACGCCAGAACAATGCTATGCTATCGCTAGCATGATCCTCCACGAGGGGGAGTAGCCAGGTCCATTGACCCGAAGTGGCCGTCAACACGGCGTAAGCCCGGTCCTTCGGCTCCCGGTTGGCGAGCAGGCGAGACCTTCGAGCATCAGGGGTCTCGTCTTTTGCTGCAGAAGGGGAGTGGGAATCGATGGACGCACTATTCGAGGGCATCACTGCCTTTACCACCGGACACCTTGCCATGCTGCTCGTCGGCGGCCTGCTCATCTACCTCGGCATCACCCACAAGTATGAACCGCTGCTGCTGTTGCCCATTGGTTTCGGCGCGATCCTCGCGAACATACCACTATCCGTAGCCACAGGACCCGACGGCTGGCTCACGCAAATCTATCAATACGGGATATTGAACGAACTATTCCCCATCCTCTTGTTCGTGGGCATCGGTGCCATGATGGACTTTGGGCCGCTCCTGGCCCGTCCCGTGACCGTCTTCTACGGCGCCGCCGCACAAATCGGCATCTTCGTGACCATCATGCTGGCGCTGGCCCTCGACTTCTCGCTGCACGAAGCCGTTTCCATAGGAATCATCGGGGCAGCCGACGGTCCGACGTCCATTTACGTATCCACGCAGCTGGCCCCACATTACCTGCCGGCGATTTCCGTCGCCGCCTATTCCTACATGGCATTGGTCCCGTTAATTCAACCTCCCATCATCCGCGCGCTTACCCTGCCGCAAGAACGGAGAATCCCGGCTCCGCGCGGTGAGCGGAAGCCACCCCGCATCGTGCGAATCCTCTTTCCCATCGTGGTAACGATACTCGCCGGGATCATCACGCCCGTGAGCACGGAATTGATCGGTGCCCTGATGTTCGGGAACCTGCTCCGCGAATCCAAGGTGACCGAGCGACTCTCCGCGACAGCCCAAAATGAGCTATCCAACCTGGTAACCCTCCTACTGGGTGTGGCCATCGGTTCCACCATGCAGGCACAGGTTTTCCTGACCAGGGACACCCTCATGATCCTGGGGATCGGGCTGATCGCCTTCGCCCTCGACACCGTGGGTGGCGTTCTCTTCGCACGCTTGTTGAATCGATTTCTTCTCACTCCCATCAACCCCATGGTCGGTGCCGCCGGCATTTCGGCGTTCCCCATGTCGGCACGGGTCGTGAACCGTCTCGGCCTCGAGGAAGACCCGGCGAATTTCCTCCTCATGCAGGCGGCCGGTGCAAACGTGGCCGGCCAGCTGGGGTCGGTGGTCGCGGGAAGCGTATTGATTACCCTGCTACTCTGACCGCTCGGCACGGGGATACTCGGAAGAAGGGCGGGCTGTCCGCCCGATCGAAACCGGCGGACAGCCCGTCCGTTCGCTCACCCGACGGTGGGATCACTGCCCGTTGATCATCCGGGGATCGAGCGTATCCCGGAGCCAGTCACCCAGGAGGTTGATCCCCAGTACGGTGATCATGATGGCAAGCCCGGGAAATGTCGCGATCCAGGGATGTCCCGCCAGGTATTGCCGGCCGTCGGCGAGCATACTTCCCCAGGTCGGGATTCTCGGGTCCACGCCCAAGCCCAGGAAGGTGAGGGCCGCTTCCGCGATGATCACGCGCGCGACTTCGAGGGTCGCGATGACAGTGATCGAGGAAACGATATTGGGAAGAATGTGCCTGACGATGATGCGTCCGGGGGTACAGCCAACCGCCACTGCAGCCTCGACGAAGTTCTTCTCTCGAAGCTGCATCGCTTCGGCTCGCACGACCCGCCCATATACAACCCATCCGGTAATACCCAGTACGATGATCACGTTGGCAAGCCCGGATCCCAGCACGAACATCACCGCGGTCGCCAAAAGGATAAAGGGAAAGGCGAGTTGCACATCGGCCAATCGCATGATGATGCTTTCGATGGGACCTCCGAGAGAACCCGCCAAGAGACCGAGAATCGTACCGGCGCTGCCGGATATCAACACGGCCGCGACGCCGACCATGAGGGAAATGCGACTGCCGAAGATCACGCGAGATAGGACATCTCGGCCGAGATGGTCGGTACCCAGCGGGTGGTCTGCCGTCCCGCCTGCCCACCATGGCGGACGAAGGCTCCGACTCAACACCTGTTCGTATGGATCATGGGGAGCGACCAGCGGGGCAAATAGGGCCGCGAAAACGACCACTGCCACCAGGAACATGCCCACCATGGCTCCCCAGTCGCCCCATATCCGTACCCGGGTACGACGTGAGGAGGACCACAGAGCATCAGCATCCACGAACTTTCTCTTCGCCCGCAAGCGGTCACTTGCGGGCCCAAGCAGCGAGCGCAGCCGGTTCATCCGTATCGCACCCTCGGGTCACACAATACATAGGTCAGGTCCGCCAGTAGATTGGCCACCACGATCATCAAAGCCATCACGAACACCGCGGCCTGCACGACGGCCATGTCCCGGTTGTGAAACCCCTGGATGAGGAGACGTCCCAGCCCGGGCCAGGCGAAAACCGTTTCCGTAATCACCGCGCCGCCCAGGAGCGTCCCAAGCTGGAGTCCCATGACGGTGATGACCGGTATCGCAGCATTACGCATCGCATGTTTGAAGATCACGCCACGCTCGGAAATACCCTTGGCACGAGCCGTGCGAATGTAATCCTGGGAGAGGACGTCCATCATCGTGGCCCGCATCAGCCGCATAAGCATCGCCATCGAATATGTGCCGATGGTGACCGCGGGCATGATGAGATGGACGATCGATCCGCGACCCGATGCGGGCAACCAACGCAGGTTCACCGAGAACAGGAGGATGAGCACGATGCCCAGCCAAAATACCGGCATAGACTGGCCCAAAAGCCCCAATAGCGATGCCGCGAAGGATACACCGGATCCGCGGCGGGCCGCGGAAACCACTCCCAGGGGTACCGCCGCCACCACCGCCAACAACAAGGCAAGGACGGTCAGCTGCATGGTCGCCGGAAGGCGTCCCACGACCAGGGAAAGGGCCGGTTGTCGATGCCGGAGGGATTGGCCAAAATCACCCCGCAGGGCATCACCGACAAAGTGCAAGTACTGAACCATGATCGGTCGATCGAATCCCATCGCCGACCGCATGACCGCGATATCTTCCGGACTGGCATCTAACGGCATAAACAATGTCACCGGGTCTCCAGTCAGGTGCATCAACAGGAATGTCACCAGCGAAACGCCCAGCAAGATGAGCATGGCGTGCATACCACGACGCGCAACGTAGGATGTCATGATGATGCCCGCTCAATCGTCGGCCCGAAGCCGGGCCTCGTAGGCGTGGATCAATTCGTCTGGACGCGCATTCCACTCGATCCGATCCGAAATACCGTAAATATCCATCTGTTGGTGTAAGAATATCCAGGGTGCTTCTTCGTGCAGCAATTGCATGATCTCGATATAGCGATCCTGGCGGACATCCATATCCATCGTCTCGCGGGCCAAATCCAGCGCAGCATCCAATGCGTCGTCTTCGAAGTAGCAGAACTGCTGACCGGATCGGAACCAGGGATACATGGTGGCATCCGCATCGAAGGTCGCATTCCCCCATCCGATCAGGAAGAGCTCGGTCAGCTGGCGAGACATGATCTTATCGACGTAGACACCCCATTCCTGCACGTTCAGGGCAACCTCGACGTCGATCGCTTCCAGCTGTCCCGCCACGGCCTGCGCCGTCTCTCGATCCATCAGGTACCTGCCGCTTGGTGAATCCATCGCGATCGAAAACCCCCCAGGGTGTCCCGCGTCCGCGAGCAACTCCCGCGCTCTGCTGGGGTCATGCGGATACGGATCGAGGGAGCCCGAGAACCCGTGGTGCATGTCGACGACGGGTTGTCCGGCCAGGGGTACGCCGTTGCCCATGAGCACGTTCTCGATGATGGAGTCGACGTCTACCCCGTAGTTAAGCGCCTGCCGCACCCGGCGATCTGTGAGAGGCCCGGGTTCTGTCGTAACCATACCGACGAAGATTGCCCGTGAGCTGGGTGCGCGAGATATAGCGGTCCCCTCGCCTGCTTCGAGTGTTTCAGCCTGGTGCGGTGGTACGTTCACGATGATGTCCACGCTGCCCGTCTGCAATTCCGCGATGCGGGTGGACGTCTCGGGAACGACGCGAAAGACGACGTCCCGGATGGTGGGCATACCCCTCCAATATTCCTCGTTGGCTCGAAGCCGAATCTCCTCATCGGGTGTCCAGCTGACGAAACGATATGGTCCGGTTCCGATGGGATTCCGCGCCAGGTGCTCTCCCCCGTGCTCCCCGGTGTAGCCTGCCGGTACCATCTGTCGCGCAACCATCTGGGAAGGCAACGTCGGAAACGGATCGCGCGTATGCATCCGGATCGTGTAATCGTCAACGATCTCTACCTCGGAGATGGCACTGATGTGACTGTACTGCGGTGATTGGTTGTCGGGATCGAGAATACGATCGAGGGTGAACTTGACCGACTTCGCATCGAAACGCTCACCATTGTGGAAAGTCACCCCGCGCCGAAGGCGAAACTCCCAGGTATGATCATCGATGTTCTCGTAGGATTCGGCGAGGCTGAGCTGCAACTCCCCCTCGGCATCCCGCATGAGCAGGCTATCGTAGATCTGCACGTTCACGTTGCTCGTCGGCGTCTCCGCATGCATGTTCGGGTCAAGGGTGGTTGCGTCGACACCCTGGGCGATGACGATCTCGCCTTCGGATCCTAGTTCCGCGGAGGCGGGCGACGATTCTGAAGGAGCAGGGCCGCAGGCGGCGACGATAAGAATAACGATCATACTGACCACCGTTATCGACGGATATTGCCAGGGGCTTTGAGCACGAGACCATCCATTCACCTTTACCATCCTTTCTTCGGTCGGCGGAATGAAAACGAAAAGGCCCAGGGTACGTCCTGATTCCTCCAGGACCTACCGCCGGGCCTTTTATTCCCACGGTGTACCGGGCATCGGCACCACGCGCCGTGTCCGGCTGTACCCCTCGGACCGGTCCCCGCGAACACACGGGCGGAACCCTAGGTACACTCCCGCCTACCAAGCTAGATATTCTTGTTAATTTATGCCACGCTTTGCGACCTGTCAAGGCCCCAATCTTACGAAAGATGCCCGACAGAAAGATTAAACGTACGAAATAGCCTCATCATTTGCCAGCCAGGGGTGCTGGGAACTCCCACCCGGGGGGATTCGAGGATAGCCCGTCCAAATTGTTTCATGATCGCAAACAAATTGTGCGGGGGGGGCTAGCGCCCGCCCGGTAGCCCCTGCTAGAATATCCTCTGACCTTATCGACGGGCGAAGGAGGTGCTGAGGTGCTTTTGAGGAGGAAGAGGGCACATAAACGTATAGATAAGCGGGTACAAGGCCCGATTACTCGTTCTGAGATATTCACTCTTGCCTGGCCGGCGATCCTGGAGATGAGTCTGCACATGCTGGCCTGGGTGGTGGATGTCGCCATGGTCGGCCGCCTTGGAGCGACCGCGTTGGGCGCGGTTTCCCTGGGCGGCCAAATATTCTTCGCCGTCGCCTTCTTCCTCGGCTCGCTGGGTGTGGGCATGACGGCGTTGGTCGCCCGTCGCTGGGGAGCCGGCGATACGGAGTCCGCTTCATTGGCGGCCGCCGCGGGGCTCTTCTCCGCGGGCATTCTGGGCGTGGTGGCCGCGATCTCCTTGTACCTGGTTGCGCCGGGTGTATTTGCACTCTCGGGATTCGGGCGCGAAGCAACCGTTTCGGGCATCAGTTACCTTCGTCTCGCGGCCCCGGCAGCGATGTTCATGGTGCCCACGGCTGCTGCCAATGGGGTGATGCGGGGTACCGGGGACACCCGCACGCCGCTCCTGGTCACGGTCATCGCCAACGTGATCAACATCATCGGGGACTACGTGTTGATCTTCGGGGTGGGTTTCTTCCCGACAATGGGTGTGGCAGGAGCGGCCCTGGCTTTCACCATCAGCCAGGCCGTCGCCGCGGGATTCGCCTTCTATGCACTCTCCCTTCGTCGCCGCGTGCACCTGTCCAGGGAGCGAATCCTGCACCCGGATCGGCATACCCTCAACCGACTGCTCCGCCTCAGCCTCCCGGCAGGGATCTCCGTACTCCTGATGGATTCCGCCCGGACGGTCACGACGTTCATGATCGCCGCCGAGGGTGAGGCCATCCTGGCGGCGCACCAGGTCGCCATCACCACGGAGGCCCTGTCGTTTATGCCCGGTTATGGGTTCGCCCTCGCCGCAGGGGTCATCACCGGACAAAGTCTGGGCGCGGGACAGCTGGAGCGCGCGCGGAAGGGCACGGCCGAGTGTGCCCGGCTGGCGGCAATCGTGATGGGCTCTGTGGGTGCCCTCTTCCTGGTCTTCCCGAGGGAACTGGTCACGATCTTCTCTTCCGATCCGAGCCTGGTCCCACTGGCCGCGGCGTGTATTCGGATTGCGGCCTTTGTGCAAATCCCAGTGGCGTTGGGCGAAGTGCTGGCCGGATCTCTACGTGGCGCGGGAGACACGCGGAGCGGCATGATCGTGGCAGCAATGGGGTCATGGGGTATGCGCGTACCGCTCACCTGGTTCATCATGCGTTACCTTGGCCTTTCCTTGGTGTACGTGTGGGTTGCCTTGGTGGGGGAATGGTTCATCAGAACCGCAGTACTATTTTATATCTACCGGAAGGAACGCTGGACCGAACTCGAGGTCTAGGCCGAGACCGCTCGTCACGACCAAAAGTGCCCGCCGGATCGGTGGGCACTTTCGTCTTTCTCCCGTTATGGTAGGCTTGAATAGAATCGCATGGTCCAGCGGGATTGATCGCACGATCGCTGCAGCGGTGAGGAGCACAGACGTGTCACACACTGGCGATACACGAAGCATGGGCGCCATTATCCTGGCGGGAGGACACGGTCGTCGCCTCGGCCGGCGCGACAAGGCCTTCGTACGGCTGAATGGCCGTCCCCTCATCGAGCACGTGCTGGCGCGGATCGCGCCCAGCGTATCCGATATCATCATCGTATCGAATAATCCCGAGCGCTTCCGCAATTATGGGTTCCCCTCCGTGGCCGATCGCATCCCAAACGCGGGTCCGCTGGGCGGAATCCACACCGGGCTCTACCACGCATCGTGCGATAAGAACCTGGTCGTGGGATGCGATATGCCATTTCTGCAGCGTGCATTGCTCGAATACTTGGATAGCCATATCGGCGAGCACCAAGTCCTCATCCCGCGAACGGGCAACCTGATCGAGCCCCTGTGCGCGGTTTACCGTCGCAGCTGCGCTCCGATCATCGCCCAATTTCTGGCCTCGGGGGGACGGAAGATCGGCGATTTTCTCGGGCGGGTGGACTGCGCTTACGTGGATGAGGCCCGCCTCCGAACCCTTGATCCCTCGCTGAAGTCGTTCTTCAATATCAACCACCACAGGGATCTGGACCGCGCGGAGGAGGTGCTGGCCATTGCCCAACAGAACGCGATCGGTCCGAATTCGCAGGCTTGATGATGGCCGGGCTGAAACCACCGACGACCAGGTGCCAGCAGAGCATACCCTGCGGATCTACCTGGACGATACATTCATCATTGCGCTTTCGTGTTCCGACTCCGCACTGGAGGCGCTGGCCGTGGGCCACCTGCGAAGCGCCGACCATATTTCCCCGGACGCAACCGTCCGCGTTTTCCTCGACCCCGGAGAAGATACAACCGTAGCATCCGTTGTCCATACGGCCCAGGACACCCACGCAGCCGGATCACCTCCCGCACCCGTGCGCTCGACCACGCTGTACGCCGATACGATCTACGAAAACATGAAGCGCTTGACGCGAGATTCCTCGCTATTTCACGCTACGGGAGCGGCGCATTGCACGGGGTTTTTCCGTGGCACGAAGGCCCACATCATCCATGACGACATCGCCCGGCACAACACGGTGGACCGCGTAATCGGCCAGGCTCATCTCGAACGAATTGACCTTTCCGCGGGCATGGTGGGCACGACCGGGAGGGTATCCTCGGAGATCGCAGCCCGGTGCGCGGCGGCCGGCGTAACCGTACTGGTATCGCGGGGCGCACCCACGCACCTGGCCGTACAAATCGCCCGTAGGGAGAACATGACGTTACTGGGATTTGCCCGCGGGCGCCGCTTCAACTGTTACACCCATTGCCATCGCATCCAGTCCCACCCCTGATCCGAAGCTTCTGCCCCTGGATCTCGCTTCCGATCAAGCCCGTGGACAAAGCGCGGGGCGGGAACCCCGTACTCCGCGATCCCCGCCCCGCGATCCTATTGGCATTATATCCGATGGGTCAGGAGGCGGCCGGTTCAACCCGCACGGCACAGACCTTGTACTCGGGAATCTTCGCCGCCGGATCCAGCTCCGGGTTGGTCAACACGTTGGCATTCGCCTCGACGAAATGGAAGGTCATGAAGATGGTGCCCTCCGGAACCTCCCGTGTCACCCGGGCCTCCGCCTCGACCTCACCCCGTCGCGAGCTGACGCGCATCCATGCTCCATCCGCTATGCCGTACCGGGTGGCATCCACCGGATGAATGCGCACGCGTTCGGCATCCTGCATCCGCTCAAGCCCCTCCACGCGCCGTGTCATCGTGCCGGTATGGAAATGCCGCAGTGTACGACCGGTCGTCAGCACGAGCGGGTAATCCCCATCGGGTAGTTCGCGGCTGGGCTCGTATTCAACCGCGCTGAAACGGGCCCGCCCGTCCTCGCGGGAGAACTGCTCACGATACAGGATCTCCGTACCGGAGTGCTCGGGGTCCGGACAGGGCCACGCAAGCCCTTCGTGTTCAATCCGCTCATAGTTGATGCCGGCCCAGCTCGGCACGAGCGATGCGATCTCCTCCATCACTTCCTCGGGGCCTTCCCAATCGAACCCAAAAGCCTCGAGCTTGCGCGCCAGGGCGCAGATGATATCTAGATCCGTACGGGCGTCACCGGGGGCATCCAGGGCCCGGCGCACCCTCTGCACGCGTCGCTCGGTATTCACAAAGGTACCGTCCTTCTCGGCGAATGAGGCGGCGGGCAATACCAGGTCTGCCAGCTCGGCGGTCTCGTTTAGGAAGATGTCCTGCACGATGAGAAAGTCCAGCGACTCCAGGGCTCTCCGGGTACGGTTTACATCGGCCTCGGACATGAGCGGGTTTTCTCCCACGATGTACAGTGCACGGAGATCCTCCCGCTCCGCCGCCTTGATCATCTCGGTCATGGTAAGGCCCGGCGTCTCCGGCAGATCGGTGTCATAGGCCCGTTCGAAACCTGCCCGGTCACCCTCCAGGGACTGATAGCCCGGTAGGACGTTCGGCAGCACCGCCATGTCGCAGGCGCCCTGGACGTTATTTTGACCCCGCAGGGGATTTACGCCCGTGCCCGGCCGGCCCATGTTCCCGGTGAGCAATGCCAGGTTCGCAATGCTCATCACATTCTCGGTACCGTGGCTATGCTGGGTGATTCCCATCGCATAAAGGATGGCCGATGCATCGGCAGCGGCAAAGGCGCGCGCCGCCGCGGCGATATCTTCCCGGGAAACGCCGGTAATCTCTTCTACCCGGTCGAGATCGACGCTTTCGAGTACGGGCACGAAATCGTCGAACTCCGCGCATCGTTCGGCGATGAACGCGTGGTCGTGCAGATTCTCATCCATGATAACCTTCGCCATACCCGATAGCAGGGCTACATCCGTTCCAGGACGATGGCGCAGCCACAGGTCCGCGTAGCGGCAAAGGTCGATCCACATCGGATTGGCCACGATGAGGGTTGTACCCGAGGCCACGGCCTGCTTGACCCGGTATCCCATGACCGGATGCGACTCGGTCGTATTGGACCCAATGGAAAGGATACAGTCGGCATTCAACACGTCATTGATCGAGTTGCTCATCGCGCCGCTGCCGAAGGCGGCATTCAGGCCACTAACCGAGGGCGCATGACAAAGGCGGGCGCAGTGATCGATATTGTTGGTGCCGAGGACGGCACGTGTGAGCTTCTGAAGCGCATACATCTCCTCCGTCGTGCACTTGGCGGAGCCGAACACCCCCACCTCGTCGCGGTCGGCGTATTCGCGCAGCTTGTCCGCGGCGATAGATAGGGCCTCGTCCCAGGAGATCTCTTCGAAGCGGCCATCCCGGCGAATCAGCGGACGGGTGAGGCGGTCCGGATGCGTCACGAAATCAAATCCGAAGCGACCCTTGACGCACAGCTGGCCACGGTTGACCGGATGGTCCTCCTCGGCGCGGACATCGACGATCTCCCCCGCCCTGGTACCCAGTAGCAGACCACAACCCACGCCACAATACGGGCATGTCGTGCGGGTGTACGCCGCGGCGACGGTGCGGGTGCGGGCGACGAGGGCACCCGTGGGGCAGGCGGTCACGCACAGGCCACATGACTCACACATGGTTTCCTCGAGCCGCTGTGCGTCTCCGGTGAGCCCGACCCTGTCGGTAACTGCCAGGGCGGAAACCCCTACCACATCGGCGCACACCCGTACACACTGCCCGCAGGCGATGCAGCGGTTCGGGTCATGTTCAATGAAAGGATGATCGGTGCGGGTCGGGCGATAGTGCCGCACGATGGGCACGTCGCGATCGGAGAGTTCGTAGCACTCGGCCAGGTTCCTCAGCGTGCAGTCATCCGCCGCCTTACATCCACATTCGAGGCATCTTGAAGCCTCACACGAAGCATCTTCGGCCTCCAACCCACGATTGACCTCGTCAAAATGCTTCTTCCGGGTGCCCGGGGCAATTTTGCGCTCGGATGCGCGCTCTCGGGAAGGGACGTCCTCGAATTCTTCGGGCACCAGTGTTTCGATATCCCCGCGACGAATATTGAATGTCATCGAGGGCTCGGGGGCTGTCTCGGGGGAAAGCCGTCGATCAATCGCATCGGCGGCATGGAGCCCATCACCGATGGCCTCCACCACGGTCGCGGCACCACGCACCGCGTCACCACCCGCGAAGACGTCGGGCAGTGCGGTTGCAAAGCTTCGTTCGGCCACCTCGATGCGACCGGAAGCGCCGATCGTCTCTTGCTCCTGTGGTTGCAGGCAGGACAGGTCGGGATTCTGCCCGATCGCCATGATCACGGCGTCGACGTCGAGGTGAATCATGGCGCCTTCGATGGGCACGGGCCGGGGCCTACCACTGGCGTCGGGCTCTCCGAGCTCCATCTGCTGGGCCTCGAGTGTTTGCACCCGCTCCTCGCCGCGACAGGCGACAGGGGACGCGAGAAAGTAGAACGCGATGCCCTCATCCCGCGCGTCCTCGATTTCTTCCTCTTCGGCAGGCATTTCATCCTCCGTGCGACGATAGACGATCGAGACCTCTTCGGCGCCGGTACGAAGGGCTGTACGGGCCGCGTCGAAGGCGGTATTGCCTCCACCGATGACCGCAACCTTTCGGCCAAGGGAGACATCCTCACCCGAGTTGACGCGGTCGAGGAAATCGAGACCGGACCATACGCCGGGTAAATCCGCCCCGGGGAAGTCCAGCATGATCCCCTTGGAAGCGCCCACTGACACAAAGACGGCGTCATGGTTCGCGCGCAGGGAGTCGAGCGTCAGGTCTTCGCCGAGGAGCTGGTTCTGATGCAACGCGACGCCGTGTTCCTTGATGTAGTTAATATCGTGGTCGAGGTCTTCCCGGGGGAGCCGATAGGCGGGAATGCCGTACCGAAGCATTCCACCCGGTTCGGGGCCTGCATCGTACACCTGCACTTCGTATCCACGTCGGGCCAGGTGATAGGCCGCCGTCAATCCGGCCGGCCCCGCACCTACAACTGCCACGCTCTTCCCGTTGGGCACCCCGGGCCTGGGGGGGAGAGGGTGCGACCGCTCAATGTCGGCGGCGTATCGCTTCAACGCCCGGATGGCCACCGGATCCTCCATGGCCTGGCGCCGGCATGCCTCCTCGCAGGGGTGGGTGCATACGCGGCCGCACACGGCGGGGAAAGGGTTGGTATCGCGGATAAGATCGATAGCGGCCCGGGGTTTTCCCTGGCGAATGAGCTGAATGTATCCCTGCACGTCGATGTCGGAGGGACAGTCCACCGAGCAAGGGGCCACGCAATCCGCGTAATGCTCGGTCAGGTAATCATGGATATATCCTTGGCGCGCCTTGCGCACCGCTTCCGTCTCCGTCTCGATTTCCATGCCATGCCACACGCGCGTATGGCATGCGGGTAGGACACCGACCTCTACCACCGACACCACACAAACCATGCAGTGGGTGGCCGGACCGACCCATTCGGAGTGGCACATGGTCGGGATCTCAACTCCAGCCTCCCTTGCTGCCTCCAGCACGGTGGTCCCTGACCGTACCACGACCTCCCGACCGTCGATTGTTACCGTAAGTGCTATGATGATCATTCTCCTCCTATCCCAAACTGAGAATGTCTCGATGCGTTTTCCCTGTATATGCCTATAATACACGTCTCCCGAATGCAAGACGAGGAAGTGACCCGTCACCGAGTGCCCAGATGTGGCGTGCAACCGCCCAGGTTGTTCAGCACCGGGCTCCCGGCTAAGCGCGACGCATTCTGGGCGGTGGTTCGGGTTATGTCGAAAGGGCTCACACACGGCGGATCCCACGTCTTGGTTCATGTGGAATCACCGCGAGGGACTGGAATTTGCCCCTTGTGAAAATGGTATCATAGGATCGAATGTGCAGCGTATCGGGTTGTCCAAGCGGGAAGTGCGTTGCCAATCGCGAATAGTAATGTGCTCGCCCATGCTCGTCTGCATGGTGTCGTGCTGACATGGGTTTTCCCGGCACCGCGAGATTTGACATCGTGGGAACCGGTCGAGCATACGCCCACAGGGAGGGAAGGGATTTCTTGAAGATCTTTCCAAATGTCGGATCGGAACTGGCGTTTTGTCGCGATATGTATCCCGGGTTCTCCGAGATTGCCGAGGACATAGAGGATATCGTTCGTGCGTTGGCCTCCGATGCAGCCCGACTGCAGGATGATGTGCCCATTCCGGATGACACATCGTTCGATCAGGACGAAGCCGACGAGCGATTTCGGCTCGGCAAACCCCTTTGCCCCCGGGTTCGCGTGCCTCGAGCCGTCTGGGAGTCCCTCGTGACCACGGCTGCAAAGGGATTCTCTCGGATGTATCCCGACCAGGGCGAGGCGCTTACTTCCCTGGCGGAGGCCATGGTCCGAAGGGCCATGGACGACGGAGAGGAATCTTTCGCGCTGACCGACGAGAAGATCGATGCCCTGCTGTCGGTAACCCCCGAAAGTGACGCGATCGGCCCCGATGTGACGACCCTGTTCGTTACACTGGCATTGGCCACCGCGTATCGCATGCATCTGCATCCTGACCTACACCGCCTGGATACCGCGAAATGGGGCGAGGCACACTGTCCCATCTGCGGCCAGGGTGCACACTACGGGATGTTGGACCCCGATGGTGTACGCCTGTTGGAATGCTGGTTGTGCGCCGCGCGTTGGTCTTTCCCGCGGCTTTGTTGTCCGCATTGTGGCCTGAAGGATCACGAAGCGCTCGGGTATTTCACCATCGAATCCCTGGAGATGTGTCCCGTCTATTTCTGCAGCCACTGTTCGAAGTACATCAAGATGTTCGATCTACGCGAGTACGAAACGGAAGCGTCCAACCTCATGCTGCACAATTTGGCTACTCTCTCCTGTGATCTGGTCGCCTCCAGCGAGGGATTCGCCAGTACCAGCAAACTCTGTTGGACATCGATGGAAGAAGAGCAATAGTCGACCTGGGGGAGGATCTTCAATGAAGTTATCGCGACGCAGTTTCTTGAAGTTGATGGGTGGTGCAGCCGCAACCGCCACCCTCACCGGGCTCAACATGAATGTCACCGAAGCGAGGCCCCAAAGAATCAGGGTCCACTACGCGAAAGAGGTCCCCACCATCTGTCCCTTCTGTGCCGTGGGATGCGGTATCATCTGTCACGTGCGGGACGGACAAGTGGTGAATACCGAGGGTGACGCGGACCATCCCGTGAACGAGGGAACTCTGTGCAGCAAGGGCGCCGCACTATTCAACATGGCCTTCGTATACACGGACAGGGGCGAAATTAAACCCAATCCGCAGCGTATGCAGCATGTCCTGTACCGGGCTCCCGGCGCCAAGGATTGGGAGGTCCGGGACTGGGACTGGGCACTGGACACGATTGCGCAGCGCATCCACGATACCCGGGAAGCCACCTTTGAAACCACGGACGAAGACGGTGTCACGGTGAACCGGACCACGGGGATCGCGCACCTGGGGAGCGCGTGTGTGACCAACGAGGAGAACTACCTCCTCCACAAGATGATGCGCGGATTCGGGCTGATCAATATTGACCATTGTGCCCGCCTCTGTCATTCGTCGACGGTCCCGGCGCTAATGAACAGCTTCGGCCGGGGTGCAATGACGAATCACTGGATCGATTATCAGCATTCGGATGTGCTGATGAACCTGGGTGGCAACACCGCCGAAAACCACCCGGTCTCGATGAAATGGATCGAAAAGGCGCGCGAACGCGGGGCGAAGCTCATCGTGGTGGACCCACGGTTTACCCGCACCGCGGCGGTGGCAGATCTTTACGCACCGATTCGCCCGGGCACCAACAATGCCTTCTTCGCCGGACTCATCAACTACGCCCTGGAAAACCAGCTGTACCACGGCGAATACGTACGCCATTACACCAATGCGACTTACCTGGTCGATCCCGAGTTCGGATTCGACGAGGGTCTCTTTTCCGGTGCGGAAACCCTGGACGATGGACAGGTCACGTATGATACGGATTCGTGGGCATACCAGGTGGACGACGAGGGGAATGTCCGAAAAGACGAGAGCCTGTTGGACCCCAACTGCGTCTACCAGCTGATGAAAGCCCACTTCTCCCGATACGACGTGGCAACGGTCAGCGCCATCACGGGTTGCCCCGAGGACAAGTTCCGCGAGGTTGCCGATCTCTTCTGCAGCACGGGCAAAGCGGGGTTGGCGGGCAACGTGATGTACGCCATGGGCATGACGCAGTTCACCAGCGCCGCCCAGGGCATTCGGGCCTGCGCAATTTTGCAGCTGCTCCTTGGGAACATGGGCATACCCGGTGGTGGGGTTAACGCCCAACGGGGAGAATCGAACGTGCAGGGTTCCACGGATATGGCGATGCTATACCACATAATCCCGGGTTACATGCCCGTGCCCACGGCATCCAAGCATCCCACGATGGACGCGTACCTGGAAGCCGAGGTACCGCCCAGCGGGTTCCTCGTCAATCGCCCCAAGCACCTGGTTAGCCTGATGAAAGCATACTGGGGAGATGCGGCGACCCCCGAGAATGATTTTGCGTTCGATTACCATCCAAAGATGGATGACCAGGATCGCTCGGAAATCGGCATCTTCGACGAGATGGCCAAGGGCAACATCAAGGGACTGGTTTCCTGGGCGCAGAATCCCGCCGTAGGTGGCTCCGCGGCGAAGCAAAAGCGCCAGGCGGCACGAAATCTCGATTGGCTGGTATCCGTCGACCTCTTCGCCAACGAAACCGCTACGTTCTGGAAAGAACCCGGTGTCAACCCCGAGGAAATCGACACGGAAGTGTTCCTCCTCCCGGCCGCGCTCGACTTCGAGCGAGACGGTTCGATCGCCAACAGTGGCCGCTGGCTGCAATGGCGATACGAGGCGATGAAGCCACCGGGAGATGCCAAACCGGACCTTTGGATCGCCGATCGCCTCTTCCGGGCCGTTCGGGAGAAGTACCGGGAAGAACCCGGGGTCTTTGCCGATCCCATTCTCGAGATGGTGTGGGATTATGGCGAAGACGCCCGCTCCGATCGGGTGGCCATGGAACTCAACGGCTACAATACCCGAACGGGGGCGCTTCTACAGGATTTCCGCTCCCTCGAAGACGACGGCGACACCGCCTGCGGGAATTGGCTGTACAGCGGTTATTACAATGATGAAGCCGACCCCCCGACCAAGCGCCGTACCCGCGAGAAAAACGGCATTGGTCTGCATCCGGACTGGTCGTACGCCTGGCCCCTGAATCGGCGAATCCTTTATAACCGATGCTCCGCGGACCCCAACGGGCGCCCCTGGAGTGACGAGAAACGCCTGCTCTGGGTCGAAAACGGACGCTGGACGGGGTACGACGTACCCGACTTCAACACCACCGTCCCGGCCCGTGAATCGGCCAATACCCCCTTCATCATGCTCGCCGAGCAGCAGGCCCTGCTGTTTAGTGCCGGTATGGTCGATGGCCCCTTCCCCGAGCACTACGAGCCGTGGGAGAGCCCGGTCCAGAACGTGATGTCCGATCGACACTTTAACCCGGTTAGCACGATCTGGTACCCCAACCTATACGCCGGCATCGCCAGCGATGAGTACCCATACATCGCGACGAGTTATCGCGTCAGCGAGCATTACCAAACGGGCATGATGACCCGGAACATGCCCTGGTTGAACGAGATCATGCCAGGTGTTTTCGTAGAGATCAGCCCCTCCCTGGCCCGAAAGATCGGCGTGGAGAACGGGGACATGGTCATCATCTCCAGCCCACGGGGCGAGTACGAAGCCGCCGCGTGCGTTACACCACGCGTAAAACCCTTCCGGGTGCACGGTGAAGAATACGAGATGGTCGGCATGTTATGGCACTGGGGATACGCCGGAATGTCTTCCGGCGGGATCGCCAACGACGTGACACCTTCAATCGGGGATGCCAACACGACCATACCAGAGTACAAGGCATTCCTCTGCAATATAAGGAAACGGGGGTAACGCGACATGGCAAAGTCAATGCTGATCGACACGTCCAAGTGTACCGCCTGTCGTGCATGCCAGGTGGCTTGCAAGCAGTGGAACCAGCTACCCGCGGAAGAAACCAAGTTCTCGGGCACTTACGAGAATCCGCCCCGTTTTTCGCCTGTCACCTGGATGAAGGTCACGTTCCGGGAAGTGGAAGTGGGCGATGAAGTGCGCTGGTATTTTGGCAATCAACGCTGCATGCACTGTAGCGACGCAGCGTGCGCCCTGGTCTGCCCGGTCGGTGCCATCACCCATACGGAAACCGGTGCCGTCTCCATCGATCCCAAAAAGTGCATCGGGTGCAACTACTGTGTCGGAAACTGCACGTTCGACGTAATGGGATACAGCCGCCGCGATAACATGGCGGAAAAATGCACGTTCTGTGAAGACCGCGTCGCCAACGGGCTTAAGCCCGCATGTGCCAGCGCCTGCCCGACCGATGCGATCATCTTCGGCGAGCGCAGCGCACTGATCTCGCGGGCGCAGGCGCGGGCAAAGACATTGCGGGCAAACGGCGATCCGCGCGCCCGCGCCTACGGCATCGAGGAGCTCGACGGCACCGGAATGTTATTCGTCCTGCGGGATGTCCCGGCCAACCACGCCTTGCCAGCCGACCCCGTCGTACCGTTCGGTGCACGTGCCTGGAACTACGTGTTTAAGCCCCTGCGCGTCCTGATGGTACTCGGGGCCGCCTTCGGGCTCTGGCGAAACTACCGTGGGACCGAAGACGTCAAACAAGGCAAATCACGCGGGAAGCAGAACGAATCCGCTTAGCACGCCTTTGGAGGTGAGATCGTGGCTCTCAACGACATAAAAGAAGGAGAGGGTAAATCCTTTGTAGGAGGTACCCACGTTCCTCATTACAAAAGCTATACCGATAGTATCGCGATAGAGCGCATGGCCATCCCCGATGAAGTCGTCGTACACCTCAGCCAGCACATCGGTGCTCCGTGTGAGCCCCTGGTCGCCGTGGGTGATACCGTAATGCTCGGCGAAAAGATCGCCGATGCCGATGCCTACATCACGGCGCCCTTGCATGCCCCAGTCAGCGGCGAGGTAACCGCGATCGAGGAGCGGCCGAACGCCGAGGGCGGCGAGACCATGAGTATCGTGATCGCGGCCAAGGGTGAACAGGACGCGTATCAGCCCTCCGTCGAACGCAACCCAGACGACATGTCCGCGGAGGAGCTCAAGGAAGCCATCCGCGATGCGGGGCTGGTCGGCATGGGTGGTGCCGCTTTCCCGACCTACGTAAACATCAATACCGATCAGCCGGTCGATACGCTGATCCTAAACGGGGCGGAATGCGAACCATTTTTGACCTGCGACCACCGCCTGATGCTCGAGCGCGCCGACGAACTCATAAAGGGTGCGGAGATCCTAATGCGATGCATCGGCGCCAAGAAGACGTACATCGCGGTTGAGACGAACAAGCTCGACGCCATCGGGGTGCTGGACGAAAAACTCGGAGGACGGGACGACATGGAAGTGGTGCCCCTTGCGGTGAAGTACCCACAGGGGTACAAGTCATACCTGATCAAGACCATCACGGGTCGGGATGTACCCCGTGGAGCGCGTTCCGCAGCCCTGGGCTGCATTGTCCGAAACGTCGGCACCACCTTTGCCGCGTACGAGGCCGTGGTGTATGGAAAGCCGCTCATAGAACGAATCATCAGCGTAACGGGGCCCACCGTCCCCGATCCCGGCAATTACGTCGTGCGTGTCGGCACCAAGGCCGAGCACATCCTTTCCGAATGCGGCGTAGATCCGGACGAGCTCGACGGTGCCAAGGTCATATTTGGCGGACCGATGACCGGGCTGGCCCAGGATAACCTGGAGGTACCGATCGTCAAGAGTACCACGGGCGTCCTGGTGCTTCCTCCCGAGATGGTACGCGAGGACATGGTGTACAGCGATTGCGTCCGTTGTGGCCTCTGCGTGCAGCGCTGCCCGAACTGGCTCTATCCCAACGAACTGAGCATCCTCGCCGAACATGGAGTCTACGGGGACTTGGAAGATTGGGATATATGGGATTGCATCGAGTGTGGTGTATGCGCCTACGTATGTCCGTCGAATCGTCCCATCGTCCACTTCATCAAGCGAGCCAAGCCGATCGTGGACGAACTCTAGTGGCCTACGCGTACGAAGGAATACGCGAAAAGGAGGAGATTTTCGTTGGCTGACCGCTTAATCGCTACGCCGCCGCCACACCTTAAAGCCGGTAACACTGTATCCGAAGCGATGCGCGATGTGATTATCGCGTTGATTCCCGTGTCGCTGGCGTCCATATACTTCTATCACTACTACGCCGCCTTCTTACTCGTGCTCTGCATGGGTACGGCGGCTATCACGGAGATCGTTGTACGTGCGGCCCTGAAGAAACGCCATACGCTGGGCGACCTGAGCGCGGTCCTAACCGGACTATTCGTCGCCCTCCTCATGTCACCGGGTTCACCATGGTGGACCGCCGTTTTGGCGACCATCCTCGCCGTCGGCGTGGCCAAGGAACTGATGGGTGGGCTGGGCTGGAATCTGTTCAACCCGGCCTTGTTCGGCAGCGTGGCCACCATCATCCTGGCGCCGTGGTTCGGATTCCTCAGCAGGGATCTTTCGCGACTCAATGTAAACTTCGGACCCATCGACGCAATCTCCCAGGCGACGCCGCGGGCGATGTTGATGCAGGGTGCATCGCTGCCGGACTACGGAACCATGCTGCTTGGATTCCCCGGCGGCGCACTCTCGGAAACCTCGCCCCTTCTCGTCATCATCGGGGGTGCCTTCCTTCTCTACCGCGGCCACATCAACTGGCGCATCCCGGTCGCGATGATCGGCACGGTCGCGGTGTTATCGTTGCTCGCCGGAGGGGACGTCATCTACGAGATGCTGACCGGTGGGCTCATGCTCGGTGCGTTCTTCATGGCCACAGACTGGGTTACCAGTCCCATCAACAACAAGGGGAAATGGGTTTTCGGGATCGCCATCGGTGCACTGGTCGCCGTATTTCGTTTCGGCGTAGGTGCCACCGAGGGTGTGGCCTTCTCCATCCTCATTATGAACGCATTCGTGCCCCTGATCGAGCGCCTGACGAAGCATCCATCCTTCAGCGAGCCGGCGCCGAAGCCGGCTACCGAGGATGCGTAACGTCCTGGCATGACCGACACCCGGGCCTCCGCCGCTGGCGGCGGGGGCCCTCATGAAATACCGCGGGCGTTCCCCTGATCGGGAAAGGGCCCCACTACGACGAAGCCGGCGGAAGGCACACCGGCGACCGAGCCCTTGTCACATCGGGCAATTTGTGATGATATGTGGCTGCATCATAAGCATAATTGGGAAATCGGGGTGAGGGATACACTCCCCGGTCCCGGTGAGATCCGGATGTGATTGCGAAAGGAGAGCCCCACATGTTTGGTCTGGGCCCTACGGAACTACTCATCATCCTCGGTGTTGTCCTCCTGATATTCGGGCCGAGCAAACTCCCGGAGGTCGGCCGCGCGATCGGCCGCGGGATTCGCGAGTTTCGCTCCGCCGCCAAGGATATCGAGGAGGCCGCACAGGCTCCCGACGAAGAAGAAAGCACGAAGGAGTGACGGCTTTCTTCCGGCGGTGCGACTTCGACCCGACGCAACTCCAGCGGGAGGCCCCTCGTGCAGGAAACCGGAATGTCTCTCGGCGAACACTTTGTCGAGCTTAGAAACCGAATCATCATATCCCTGGTCGCGATCTTCGCCGGCGCACTCGTCAGCTTCATTTTCTCCGAGCACCTGATCACCTACTTCACCCAGCACGCCGGAGAACTCGTGTTCCTCAGTCCACCGGAGGCCTTCATTACCTCCATAAAGCTATCCGTATTCGTCGGCTTCATGGCTGCCCTTCCGATCGTGTTGAGCCAGTTTTGGCTCTTCATATTACCGGCACTCACCCGGAGCGAGCGCATCACGCTGTATATCGTGATCCCCAGTTCCATCCTGCTCTTTTACGCGGGCATCGTCTTCTGCTTCTACCTTGTGCTCCCCATGGCCGTAAGGTTCCTCACGGAGTTCGGCTCCCCGGCCCTCGCACCCATGTTCAGCCTGCGAAACTACGTGGCCTTTATGTTACAGTTGCTGCTACCCTTCGGCCTGGTCTTCGAGATTCCGCTGATGACCTCCATCCTGGTACGACTACGGCTGATATCCGCCCGCGCGCTAAGACGGTCGAGAAAGTATGCACTCGTGATCGTGTTCGTGGTGGCCGCCATACTCACACCACCCGACATCACCACGCAGCTCATGCTGGCGTTGCCCATCATCCTCCTGTACGAGGTCAGCATCCTACTGGCCTGGATCCTGCGTCCCCGCGGGTAGTCAGCCGGGAGTTTTGCTTCCCGCGAAAATCGGATATGATGTTCCCTGGGCACGGCCGCGGATGATACCTGAATCCTTGTGATGCGATGGTGCATCCCCATCGAGGCGCGCGATCCATACCGGATGCAGCGCGAGCACGAATACCAAAAGTAATTACGAATATACTTGATGTCGGCGCCACCTTGTGCTAAGATTCACAAGGTGGCGCCGACGTTTAATTGTGGGTTCGTTCCGGGAATGGAGGCACCAAATGCATCGCGCAAGAATGGGTGGATGGGCCTTGTATATCGCTACCGGAATAGGATTTATTGCGTTAGCACTGCTCAGCGGTGATCCGCTGTGGATGCTCCCCATTGCACTCATTGCGGCCGGTTATTTCGCCGGCCTGATTAAGCAGATGCGAAATGCCGCACCCCCCGGTAACACGTCGAGAAACGAAATCTTGCTCACCATGGCCATTGCCATCGCCGCGGCGAGTGCAACGTGGTTTATCAACCACGAGCTCGGTTATGGGGCCTTGGTCGCGAGTGGGCTCATCGGCGTAATCGCGGGGGTCACACTGCCCCATCACCTCGCTGGCGCCGCCTACGCCGCATCCTTCGTCGGTATGTCCGCAAACGCGGTGTTGCCGACCATGACCACGGCGTGGGTGGCCGGGGCGATAGCCGGAATCATCATCGTATCCACCGGACCGGTCTTCGGCGGAATCGGTGGGAAGGGCGGGACCGCGGCGGCCGCGGCCGTTCTCATTACCTCGGCCCTGATCTTTACGGTAGGAGCGTGATGAATCGTGTTCTCCATGGAATTGTTGGCCATTCTTCTGGCGGCGGTATTCGGCGGTGTCACCGCGCACTTCGTGAGCGTCCAGCTGCAACGGGGCGCGGTGCTCGGATCTGCGATCGTCGTGCTGTTTAGTGGCCTCGTGTTTCCGGCCATCTTTGGGCCACTCGGCACCCAGCTCGCCCTGGCCGCCACCACCGCCTCCTACGCCGGCATGATCTCCGAGCAAAAATGCGCGGGGCTTTTTCCGATGGTTGCCATTTCCGTGGTCGCGGGCGCGTTCTTCGCGATCTCCCACTCGGTATTTCCCGGGGTCGGGGGGCGCCTGGGCACCATCGCCGCCATCGCCTGCCTGAGCGTTATCGGTTACCGGTCATTGCTGGCCCAGGTACCGGTGGCCCGTACCCAGCAAGAACAGACCGAGAGCTACCGCCGGTTCCCACGGAAATAGCGGCGACTGAGGATCCTACCGCCCCAAGATCGCCGCCTTCTTCTCCACCCAAATCGCGACGCCACCGCGAAACGCACTCGCGTCAAGGCAACTCGCGAATCATCGATTTCTCTACGTAACGTGACATGAACAGGTACAGCAGGGCACTGTAGCCGCGGACGGTAAAGCGCAATACGTCCCCAACCGCCGGGCGCTCTTCTGCCGATTCAACGTCGAGGATCAGGTGATCCGAGGAGGCGCCCAGGATGTGGATACCGGGATCCTCGGGCTGGAGACCGTCGGGTTCCACATCCGCCCGCCCGACCCCGACGATGGCCCGGAGACGATCCCCGTGATCCTCGAATTGCGGCGTCTGCCCGAAGGCGTCCTGGCCGGTCTCACCGAGCGGCATCGAAGGTTTCACCTTCACTTCCAGCACCTCTGCACATAACGTAAAGACATCCTGGTGCATTCCCGCGATCGGACGTCGATACATGCTCTCATTTCCCAAGAAAATGATCTCCCCAAGGCGCAGGTTGTTTACTTCTCCGGGCACCTCCCCGGCTTCCAGCATGCTCCAGTTGGCGGAATTCCCTCCCGATACCATCGGTATGCGACGGCCAAGGACACCCTGCAGCACCGAGCGCGCGCGGAGCAAACGCGCCATGTTCTCCTCGTCGGGAATGACGCCACCGTAACAAGCAAGGTTGGTCCCGACGCCCACGACGTCCAGGTGGGATAGGTTTTGCAGGGCATTGCCCATATCCTCGATCTCATCGGGCCACACGCCCTCGCGGAGGTCACCCACATCCACCATGATGACGACCCCGTGGCGCCCACCAAGATCTCCGGCGGCGCCATCGAGGGCCTTGAGGGTCTCGACTTCACTATTGAGGCTCAATTGGGCCAGTTCCACCGTCTCGCGGGCCCGGGAGGGCATGGGTAGCCGCAACAGCCCGCGCTGGACCCCGGGAGCATGTTGCGCGAGGCTTCTCAGGTTCGCCAGCCGCGAATCCGCCATGCTGCGAAAGCCGGCGGCGTGAAGGCACCGCACCAGCTCCGGATGTGCAGAGACCACCTTCGTAACCGCCGTCGGCTCTATCTCCCGACGCCTGCACTCGCGCAGGATGTAGCGCGCATTGGTGTCCAGGCGCTTCAGGTTGACCTCTACCGCTGGATACTGCAAAGCGACTCCTCCTCCATTCCGAGGGATGCCATTAGTAGCCGGGCCGCAGCATCCCCGTTGACAAGGGACAACATCCCCGCGGCCGCCATGATGTAATCGTGATCCACCATGACCTCGGCCGATCGGGGATAGAGGGCCGCCGGCACCGGGCGTGATAATGCTTCCCGCAGGATCTCGAGACCCCCCGGGAGGCGCGTCAGGGCGCCACCGGTTCCGATCACCAGGCGAACCTCGGTGAGATCCTTGCCCTCCGCCACCGTCATCCTTCCTGATGGTCCGAACAGATGCCGGGTACGTCCGGCGTGACGCCCCAATGCAACACTCACGGCCTCGCGGGTGAGCCTTTGCACCAGGGCTCGTTCCTTCTCCGTCTCGGGCACCGGACCAAGTGTCTCCAGCACCGCGGCCACAGAGAAACCCAGATCATCCTCGAGCGCTTCCTCGCCAATCCCCGAGACCAAATTGAACACGTTGACGTAAACGCCCAGGTCACCCTCTACCGTGCGCTTGGCGAAGGGTTCGGGGGCGACCAGGATGCGAGCGATCTCCTCGGACCCCTCTGTAACAGAGTGCACGTCGGTCGTCGCGCCCCCGACATCGATCGCGACCAGGTCCCCGACGCGCTCGTGAAAGCAACGCGCCGCCTGCATCACGGCACCGGGGACCGGCATGATCTCCCCATCGATCAGTTCCCGGACCCGCCCCATCCCGGGCGCACGCACGATGTGTTCTTCGAATATGCGCTGAATGGCCCGACGGGTAGGCTCGATCTCCAGCTGGTCAATACGGGGATACACGTTGTCGACGACATGAACGCGGTTTCCGAGGATCTCCTCGACTTCTTTGCGGGCTGCGATATTGCCCGCGTAAACGACCGGAGCCTCGAGCCCGAGTGAAGCCAGCTTCTGTGCATTGGCAATAACCGTTTCCCGTTCTCCGTAATCCACGCCCCCGGCAAGGAGCAGGATGCTGGGATTGATCTCTGCGACGGTGCGAAGATCCGCATCACTCATTTGCCCTGCAGTGACCTGCCGCACGACGGCCCCGGCCCCCAGGGCCGCCTCGTTGGCCGCTTTCACGGTCATGTCGTAGACCAGGCCGTGCACTGTCATCTGCAGTCCACCGGCCGCAGAGGAACACGCCAGAAAACGCTCCCATTCGACGGAGCGCACCCCGAGGGTCTGCGCCAGTTCGTCCAGGGCCTGGCGAAGGCCCACCACCACGTCACCTTCCTCGACCGTGGTGGGGCCCGCCCCCTGCCCCAGGAGGTGGGCCGCCCCATCCTTTACCCCGGCAAAGGCGCTCACCACGGTGGTGGTACTCCCGATCTCGGCCACCAGGACCTCTACCGTGCGGGTGTCACTCACCGGCGGATCCTTCCTCGCGCGCTCTCACCAGCGCACTCGCCACGTCATGTCCCGTGGTACCCCGGCCGAAACCGGCATCCAGCCCGGCGCTGCGTGCCAGGTCATCGGTCACCTGGGTACCGCCTGCGATCAGGGTGACCCGCTCCCGAATGCCCTTCTCGCGGGCCAGTTGTTCGAGGCGCTGCATGTTCTTTCGATGCACATCCGCGTGGGTGATGATCGTGCTGATAAGTATGCCGGAGGCATTGGTCTCGATCGCGGCGTCGATGGCCTTGTCCACCGGCACGGAGGTGCCCAGGTAGACGCATTCGATGCCGAACTTCTCGAGGCCACCGTGTTTAATATCGATGATCTCCCGCATGCCCACGGAATGCTCGTCTTCACCGACTGTGGCCGCCACGACGGTCATGGGCTCCTTCTTGACCGCTTCACGGATCTCGTCCTCGGAGAGGAGTTCCTCCTTTTCGGGAATCACCAGCTGCGACGTGTCGATGTCGAAATCGACGCGCCCCTTGATTTCCACGTACGTACCCTCTGCGGGCTGCATCACCCCGGTGTGGATCACCTCGGCATCCATGAGCCCCAGTCGCTCTGCGATCTGCAGCGCGGCGTAGTAGGCGATCTCCTCGGCGGCCGGGAGCATCATGTGCATGGTGAGCCAGCCATCACCCAGCCATTCGACCTCGGGTTTGATGCGGTCGGAATCGCGCAGCGAAGCATTCTCTTGCAGGCGCGCGTGCACATTATCCTCGGGATCCAACTCATCGATGTAAACGATCTTGTCCGGATCACACAGGGTACAGCCACCAATTTCCTGGCACGCGCGATCACCCTCGTCGACTTTCAGCGCATTGTACCCAAAGTGCTCGCACACGGGCGCGAGGTAATCGGAATCCCGCGGGACGACGCTGTCGGCCGCGATCCCGCCCTCGGGATCACGGGCAATGCCGTCACCATTTCGCTCGGGGTAGTACCCGGAGTCGACGAAGTAACCGCGCGCAACGGCCTCGAAGTACCCGCCGACCTCGAGAATCTCCTCGAGGAAGAGCACCGCGCGTTCGATGATCTCCCGCTTCTTGTCCGCGAGGGGTCCGTCCTTTTTCAGCTCCACCATATCGAGGATACCGTCCATGCCGAGCAGGGCCTGCTTGGCGGTGTCCACGGCAGCCACGTTGAAATGATGCCAGGGGACGTTCCGGCCCTCGTCCGGTGTGATGGTGCTTTGCACATCCACCGAGGTCAACCGGGATATCAGCAGATTGAGCACGTGGGTAACCGTCGCCTCGCGGGTATCGGACTCGATGTAGCGCGTATTCATCTGCGCACGCATCTGGCAATCGGCAAAAAGCTCCCGCAGGGCCACCGCATACGGCAGATCCATGGTGATCGCCGGCGCGGGCGGGGCTGTCGGCGGAACGGTGGAAAGCCCGATCAGGTCCTTGGGCATCCCCACTTCCTCCGAGTACTGGGTGTTGATGGCATGCTGGACGAGTAGCTCGGGCATGACCTTCCAGGCCTCGCGCGCAGTGGCGTTCGCATTGTGGGCGCCATCGATTTGCAGGATTTGTGCCCAGGTCATGAGTTTCTTTGCCACGGCGGCATCGACGAAGGAACGGATCATGTTCACGTTCCGGTAGAGGACGTTGTACTGGGGATCCTGGTGGGCCCCGTTTACTCCCTCCTCGGCGAACAACACGCCGATCTCGGGACCGGCCACCCCGCTGACATACGAGTGGAAGTTCAGCGGGCGGCCCACTTCGTCCTCGATGAAGTCCAATGCCTTGCGGGTCGCGCGGATCTGCTTGCGCGTGATGGGGATGCCACCGACACCCTCGGGCGTGCCCTCGATCAGGCCATCGAAGTGGCTCTGCCCCGCCGTGCGAATGACCATGAGGTGATCTGCACCGTGCCAGGCCGCCATTCGCATCCGACGGAGGTCATCCTCGAACCGACCCGAGGCAATCTCGGTCGTGATCACGCACTCGGGCTGCGGATCAATACCATCGAAGCTACGCGAGGCGGCGGGAAGCGGGATACCCTCCTCCTGCGGTTCAGCGATCTGCCGATAGGTAAACGGGCCGACCCGGGTCTCTTCGAGGGGGGTACGCCACGTCCATCCGCGGCGTCGCGGACGATAATCTTCGAGGTCTGCCAATACGGTGTCGATGTCCAGCCTGCCGTCTTCCCTTAGCATCCCTTGCCACCTCCACCGTCAAAATGCGCTTCCACCGCTTCCCAGCCACGCCCCTCCATGAGGGCCAGGCCGGTCTCTCGCACCGGGAGATCCAGGGCGCGGGATGCAACCAGGACCACGTGCCCGGCTCCTTTGCCCAGCAATGCACGATCTTCCACGGCTTGCACCAGCCCGCGGGCTTCCTCGCCGGAGAATCCCATCCGCAACAGGACAGAGCGCTCGATCGAGGGCGACGTGTGCCCGCGGGCCAGGTCCACCAGGGGCTTTACGACGTCTTCTGAGAGTTTCCAAAACCGCTGCGTCAGTTGCTCGTCATCCAGCGCGTCCAGGTGCTGGCGGCGCTGGGCGAAATCGTCGGAACGCTCCGTGAGTGCCTTACGCTCCATTACGCATCACTCCCCATCTCATACCGAATCCCCAGGGATTCCAGTGTCCCCGTTACGAAGGTTTCATCCCGGGCGGTCTCTTCCGCCAGGAAACGGATTTCCCGTGGTCCGAGCACGTCCATATCCGCGAACGCGACGGCATTTCGAATCAGCGACGTGCGCATGCGATCGAGGGAATGCTCCCGGGCCCGAACCTGTTCCACTTCCTCGGGGATGACGATAGACGCGCCCGGCACACTGTCCGCGGGATCCCCCGTGCGCACTGCCACGCCGTTTTCGCGGGCGAAGGTCAGCTGGGCGGTCGGGTGTTTCCCGGCCCCCGTGTACTCGCTTTCTTGCACCACGATGACAGCCTCCCGTGGCAGCTCCGCGGCGAGCGGCAATGCGGCCGCGAGGGCGGTGTTCCCGGCGGGTCCCCGTTCCAGTCCGTCGAGCACGGACAGGAGCTCCGTCGCGTAGAATACTTCGCCCTGGTGCACCAGGACATAGCGCTGCATATAACGAAGCGGTCGCGCTGCATTCCGCGGTACGTCGGCACGATCCGGCCAGGTGGCGAAGGGGATGCCGAAGCCCGTGTGACCGGTGGTGAAGGATTTCCGGTTGAAATCGGCATCGCCGGCCATGTGCAGCCCACTGATGTCCACGCTGGCCGCGATGATCTGCGTATCCTGGCAGCCGGCCTGCATCAGGCCCCGCGTGGTGCCGGTGATATTGCCACCACCCGCGTGGGTCACCACCACCGCATCCGGATCCCGATCGTATTTCTCGCGGACGCCTTCGGCGATCTCGTAGCCGAGGGTCTCGATGCCTGCGATCCCGTAGGGCGTGTACAGCGAGGCATTGAAGTAGCCAGTATCCTCCAGCAATAGCAGCATATAGTAGAAGAGCTCGGGGCCGACGGTCATCTGGTGGACCTCCGCACCATAGGCCTCGCACTTTCGCCCCTTCTCCACGATCTCGGGCTGGCCGATCATGCGGCTGTCGAAGACCTCCTGCACGATGATGCAGTCGAGGCCGCGCATCGCGGCCTGGGAAGCGAGGGCCGCACCGTAATTCCCGCTCGTGGCGGCGATGACTCCCCGGTATCCCTGCTCCTTTGCCCGTTGCACGCTCAGCGCGGCACGGCGCGCCTTGAAGCTCCCCGACGGATTTGCCGCTTCGTCCTTTAGCAGGATGCGCGCCCCCATGCCCGACGGTGCGAAAGAACGCACCAGGGCGGTGAGGTTTCGCAACTCCACCAGCGGCGTGTCCCCCACCCCCAGGTCCCGCTGTATGGTCCGCGTTTCCTCGAGAGAATACCCGACCTCGCGCATCATGGCCTCGTAATCGAAGGCCATGTCGCCCCGGGCAAAGCGCGAATAGTCCAGGCCCAGGGCCTCCTTGATGATGTCCTCGCGCCGCTGCATCACCGATTGATAGTCACGTGCGCGTCCCATCATCCACCCTCCCCTCGGACCCGGGCACGGGCTTGCAGCCCCGCCCGCGTCAGCTCGGGCACGGGCGCCCCGAAATCGTGGGAATAGGTGGGCAGTACCGCCACGAGCGTTCCCGCGAGGCGGCGACCGATGGTGCTCTCCACTTCCAATGGTTCACCGACGACAGCATCGTGCACGGCGAATCCCTTCATCCGCGCGATCATGGGCAACGCAGCGGTATCCTCGGGGACCCCGGGCGCGCGAGAGCCCGCCTCCAGGATCACCCGTTCAATTTGCACCCAATCTCCGCTGACACATTCCTTGCGATCCATCCGCTCTCACTCCCAGTATCCGGGTGCTCCGGGCTCCCGGAGTAGTTCCAGTATTCGACGCACATCCCCCGAGAGGTTGCGCGGTACCGGCAACTCGGCCATGGTCACTAAGCCCGCCGGTGCAGCGAG